>NZ_AFMS01000099.1 GCF_000215485.1 Anaplasma marginale str. Florida | reverse complement strand
TGACGAGGTGGCTGATAATCACTCATCCGTGCTGTTTCAGGTTAAAGTTGGGGCGGCCGTGCGCAAGGCGGTTCTACACTACATGTTGGGATGAGGTACCGAGCTGTTGTTGAGTATGACGGCACTGCTTTTATAGGGTGGCAGCGCCAGAAGGGTGTGGCTGGGCGGTCAGTGCAGGAATCAATTGAGGATGCTATATATCGCCTTTCCCAGCAGCATGTGACAGTTTTTGCCGCAGGTAGGACGGATGCTGGCGTGCACGCGCTTGGCCAAGTTGTGCATTTTGACCTCAACACCTCGCTGCAAGACTATGTCATAAAAAATGCACTCAATCACTATTTGCGGTCAGATATGGTCTCCATTCTCTCGCTGGAAGAGGCTGCAGAAGGCTTCCACGCCAGGTTTTCTGCCAAAAAGCGGCACTACATGTACAAAATTGTGAATAGGGACGCGCCTCCGTGCTTGGATCGCCTGCGCATGTGGCACGTACCCAAGCAGTTGAACGTATCCGATATGCAAGAGGCCGCAAGCCACATGGTTGGTGAAAAGAAAGACTTCGCAAGTTTTCGTGCAAAGGAATGCCAGTCCAAATCTTCTGTGCGCACAGTGGATAGGATTGACTGCGTTAGGGAGGGAAATAATATATTCGTGCATGTTTCTGCAAAGTCTTTTCTACATAAGCAGGTTAGAATTATTGTAGGTACACTAGTCCAGTGTGGGCATGGAGCATTTCCCCCGTCTTATGTATTAGAGATACTGGAGCGCAAGAAC
>NZ_AFMS01000100.1 GCF_000215485.1 Anaplasma marginale str. Florida | reverse complement strand
AGGTACCTGCTTGAACAGCAAATAATGGAGCTCAGAGATGCCCTAGAGAAAGCACTAGATCCTAAAATGCGGCAGCTGCTGCAAGAGAGGCTCATGCTTTTGACCCAGCTTAAGATGCAATTGCAGACCATGGAGAGGCGGCAGGGTGCGGACCACCACATGTTTTTCATGATGCTGGTTGCGCACACTCTCGCTGGGGCGTCGTTAGATCTTCAGAGATATGCGCCTTCGATCAGCGCTTCAGAGAACTATGCCACCATGCACAGGAGGTTAGAGCGCCTTTTCGATGTTGATAGCATCGTGCACGATGGAATCAAAAGGGAAATTGGTCACATCGCTGCAGAGTTGACCATGCAGCATGGTGTGTATCATGCGTTTGCTGCGGATCGGCACGCTACTGACGGCCTTCTCGCGGGGTTAATGGGGACGGCGGGGACTAGGGAGCTTGATGTCTCGACCATGGGCAGGCTTTTCATCAACGCTAACCACGGTCTTAGCACTCACGGGCACATGCATGGACATATGCATGGACATATGCATGGAGTACACGGGGTACCCGAAGGAGGAATAATCGCCAGGCTCGCCACATTTATTGGCTTGATGATTCAAAATGTTGCCATGAGGCTCGTTATGACCGCGCGTGATGCCTTGGCGGGGACCGTTGATGCCTCAATGGCCAGGGCCAACGCGTGGAATGCCGATGTTAACCGCAACGCAGTTAACGCAGCCATATTCAAGGCGGCCAGTGCCGTGGATAGCTTTGTACGCGATAGAGGGGGGTACGAATGGCAACGTGGTGTGGCTACAGAGCATGCCGCCTACTGCACCGGCTTAGATATGCGTGGTGCCCAAGAAGGGATGCGGGGAGGGCATCCTTACGCCGAGTATAATGTTAGGTGCGCGTTTGAATTCGCCCAGGATGCGGGGCAGTCGCTCCTAAAGGGCAGTATACTACTGGAGGATGTCACAGTGCAAAGGGTCATTGAGACCGGGCCGCAAATCCAGAGATGACGTAATCATGCGCGGGTTACCAAACCAGTGCCTAGTTTATTTGCCACGAGACACAGTCATTTAGCTGAGTGCGGTGTTATGTACACCCCCAAAAAGCCCCGGCAAAAGAATTCTCGCCCCGCCCCTTGCCTTAGAGCTGGCTAACGCTCGGCGCCTTGTGCTTGCAGGCAACAACCAGTAATTCCCACGCTGTTGAGCGCTGTTGATGAAGCACCGTTTTATAGTGAAATATTGAAGCAATGTTGCTTCAACGGTCACACCGAACTCCTTCACGAGCTCTTCTAGAGTTTGCATCTCTACGAATTCGCCCATAGCGTCCAGAGCAGCTTGAGCTTCGGTCTCAGCATCGATGGCAGAAGTTTTTGGTTTGACTGACAAGTAGCAACCTTACCAGGAATAGCCGCAGCCATGGCCGCATTTACGGCCGCTGCGCGGAGATCTCTCACAGCTTTTGGTTGTCACACTCATAGCACACACCATTTGGTTAAAAATCGCCCGTAGCCTGCCACGCGGGGGGTTGTGTCAAGAAAAAGTCGCTTTAAATAATGTAGTTGCGCCTTGAAAGCCTACTAATTAAGTGGGGTAACTTCCGCCACACATACTGGTGTTGTAAGCGTGATGGCCAGATATGCAATTATGTAAATGCACATTTCGCTAGTCGCGCGACTGCGGGGCTGGTTGGTTGACAAGCGTTGCAGTTTTTACTACGCTACTCGGTAGTTTGTTGCTGGTCAGTATGGAAAACAAGCCCGATTGGTTGAGGGTGCGGATGCCGGGCGGTGCGGTCTTTGATGAGGTTACCGAACTCGTGCGTCGCTACGAGCTCAATACAGTCTGCGAGGAAGCTGCGTGTCCTAATATAGGTGAGTGTTGGAACAAACGCCACGCTACCATCATGATAATGGGTTCCGTGTGTACAAGGGCGTGCGCATTCTGTAACGTGAAGGTTGGTGTGCCGAACGCTCTCGATCCTGATGAGCCTGAGAGGGTCGGCGCTGCGATCAGTAAGCTTGGCCTAAAACACGTGGTAATAACTTCTGTGGATAGGGACGACCTTCCAGATGGGGGGGCGAGCCACTTCGCTAAGTGCGTTCGGGAGATAAGAAAGCGTGATAGCTCTGTAACGGTGGAGATTCTCACTCCGGACTTTCTAGGTAAGCCGTGCGCGATTGATATTATCGCCTCTGCGCGCCCAGATGTTTATAACCACAACTTGGAAACCGTACCCAGGTTGTATTCTAGAGTCAGGCCCAGGGCGAAGTATTTTAATTCGCTCAATCTGCTTAAGGAGGTAAAGGACAAAAGCCCTGGGGTATTTACCAAGTCTGGGTTTATGCTAGGGCTGGGGGAGTCTAAGGAAGAAGTGTACCAAGTTATGGATGACCTAAGGTGTGCTGGGGTGGACTTTATAGTGATGGGGCAGTATTTGCAGCCTACAAAGAACAACATTGAAGTACATCGCTATGTCCCCCCTTCGGAATTTGAGCAGTATAAACTCATGGCGTATGCAAAGGGGTTTTCCATGGTTGCTGCAAGTCCGCTTGCGCGGTCTTCCTACCACGCTGAGGATGACTTTCGAAAGCTTAAGGAGCTTAGGTTCGCACGCGCTAAAGTGAACGAATAGGGTTATTGTGCATTCGTAGCTCAGTCAGGATAGAGCGCTACCCTCCGGAGGTAGAGGTCGCAGGTTCGAGTCCTGCCGAGTGCGTGCCGTACCGCACATCCGTCCAGATTTGTAGTTATTGGTGCTATAGCTGTTACGGGGGCAGCATGGCTTTTGCAATGCACATGAACTCAGCCGGCGGTGTGCACGGAGCAGCGGTTTTGCGGATTGTACAGAGGACCACTAGAACGAAAAGTGATCAAATCGCTTTCTGATGAGATCGGCTATCATGTTCAAGATCAATAGTATGACAAGCAACGCCAGTATTGCAATTGCGGATATCTTAGTAAACTCAATGTTAGAGTTGTTTGCCCAGATGTATATTTGTACAGGTAAAACACTGGCAGGATCTAGAAATGTTCTGGGTAGATCAACCACAAATGCGACCATGCCTATCATGATCAATGGGGAAGACTCACCAATCATTCGCGCGACGCTTACCATGACTCCTTGTACTACGGTAGGTAGGGCAATTGGAAGCGAATGATGCATTATGACCTGCATCTCTGACGCTCCCAAGGCAAAAGCAGCCTGTTTTACAGATTCTGGTACCGCTGCAAAAGCCTGCCGGGTGCTTATAATCAAGTTGGGTAGTATCATGATTGATAAAGTCATGCCCCCGGCTAGAGCGGAGGATCTAGGAACCCCAAAGATGTTTAGGTAGACGATAAGACCGAGAACTCCGAAAATAATTGAGGGGACTGACGACAGGTTATTTATGCTAACCTCAATCATCGAGGCCAGCTTTCCCCTTTTCAGGAGTTCCTGCATGCATATCCCGCTCATTACACCCACCGGTATTGCCAAAGCCAGGCACACGATGATGGTCAGCAGGGAGCCTATGAGCGCACCCGTGATGCCCGCGCTTTCTGGGACCTTAGAGTGAGAATTGGTAAATAGTGCAGAATTAAAAACCTTTTATCCTGTTTTCAGCAACAAGTTTCCGCATTATCGCATCATACACCTCATTGCTGCCGGGTGTGCTGGATACAAAATCGCTCGAAGCGTTGAACCACACGCTAGCATTACTCAATGAGGTTCCCTTCTCAATTAGATGTGCAAAGTTATAATGGGCGGTCTCGCTGATTATGCTGTGCGCGATTCTTCTGGTTTCAGGGTTACTGAGGTCCACAGAATTTTGAACTATTTTTTCCAGCGCGCCCTGAATGTGCTGTATGCACACATCTCTAAACCCGCTGTCGCCCGGATCTATATGCTCAATTTGGTCAAAAGACAGCAAAATTTTTGTGGTTGTCAGCGCCTTGTACCCGTTGTTTACTATGCTGCACAATACCAAGACTAGCATTCCCACTGATATACCAAGGGCACCTAAGGACAGCACGGAGAGCAGCCTATCTTTTTTGCTTCTGATGAACACTCTTACACTAGTGCGGTGGTGTTTTAGTAGTTTTGTGAGATCTTTGTTCATAAATACAGCGCCGAAACTAAGCGTAGGCGAACTACCCCTACCGAGAAGCCAACCCAACAGGAGGCGTGCCAATGCTACATGCTTTGCAACACCATTACAAAGGATTTTATGTATGTACAAGCAAATGCGCCGGCCCACCACCGCTATCCGCATATAGTACGCTATACGCTTGCGTCCACCCCCAATGGCCTTGCGCCGCACTTGGGTGGCATGCATTTTTGGTGTTGCGCGCCATAGCTATAAGCGGGTGCGGCATACTGTATGCACTGTTTATTGTATTATTGTGATTTTTTGAGCTTAGGTGTTGAATCCGCTGCGCAGTTGGTATACATTTAGGGTTTGTTTTGCGATCGTAGTTATGTTTGAATTACCTAGCCTTCCGTACAGCAGTCTGGAGCCTTACATTTCAGACAAATTGCTAGACCGTCACTATAACGGGCACCATAAAACTTACGTTGATGTGCTTAACAAGCTGGTAGCAGGCACGGAGTTTGATGGGATGAACAATAGTGACTTAGAAGGTATTATTGTTAAAACCCACGGCTCCAGCGCTACTAGGGGGATTTTTAACAATGCAGCTCAGATTTGGAATCATGACTTTTACTGGAGGTCTATGAAGAAAGATGGGGGAGGGAACCCTCCGGCAAAACTGGCGAAAATGCTTAAGGAGAGTTTTGGCGGTGTGCAGGAGTTTGCTGATGCTTTTGCTGCCAGCGGCACCGGGCATTTCGGCAGTGGATGGGCATGGCTGCTTTATGATAGGGGTTCTAACAAACTGCAGGTTGTAAGCACTCCAAATGCAGATTCTCCTCTGTTGACTTCTGGGTATTACCCTCTGCTTACCATGGATGTTTGGGAGCATGCTTACTACCTTGACTATCTAAACGTTCGCAAGAAGTATGTTGATGTATTTCTTGAACACTTGATAAACTGGGATTTCGCATTACAGAGGCTTGAAACCGCGGGTGTGTGACAGGAACAGGGCTTCTTATACTAGTTAATCATTTTATAATTTTTTGTTGCTAGAGTCTGTGAAAAGTCACGTGTGCCTGTTTTCGGTGGGGTAATGTCGTCCGGTAGCGTAAAGACGGATCAGCTGTTTAAAGGGCTCACAAGGCCCACTATGCTTTTCGGTGTAAGCTATACATTTGCGATACTGAATTTCATGATCTCTATCATGCTTTTCATGTACAGCAACGACTTTAGAGTGTTGCTCGTTCTGGCCCCGGGCATGCACGCCATAGGCTTCGCTGCATCTGCGAAAGACCCGTTGTTCATGGATCTGTTTGTCATCAAAATGCAAAAGTGCAGCAAGTGTCTTAATCGTTTCTATCACAATGCCAATTCTTACGATGTGATGTAGCGGATGTTGAGACTCGGGAGAACTGCAGCAACTACTAAGAAGAGGGGGGTTGTTGAGAGGGAATGCCACGAGGCCCATTTTCTGCCTTACTTGGAACACTGGAATAGCACAACCCTTATAACCAAAGATGGTTGCATGCTGAAGGTTATCAAGCTGTCTGGCTACGCGTTTGAAACCGCGGATGATGAGGATTTATCTATACAAAACTCTATCAGAAACCAGACGCTCCGTAGCATGTCCTCATCTTCGTTTGGTCTATACTTTCACATCATAAGACGCAGGAAAGACGCGTTCTCTCATGGTTTTGCAAGAGGCAAGCTATCTAACGCCTTTGCTGATGCTGTGAATGTCCAGTGGCGCGAAAAACACATGACGAAGCCGTCATTTGCAAACGAGCTATACATAACGGTCGTCAGGGATGGGGGTAAGAAAAGCACCGAGCTGTTTGTGAACTTAATGAAAAAGTTCAGCAAGAAGGTGACCAGCGAAGCCTGGAAGAATGACATGCGTGCCATCTATGAGGACTTAGAAGAGGCGACAAACCGGGTGGTGACCAGCCTCCGTAACTATGCGCCCAGGGAGCTTGGTATCAGGCAAACGCCCTCGGGGGACTTTTCGGAGATTATGGAGTTTTTGCTCCAAATTGTAAATTGCGGCACGGTGCACAATGTTGCTATGCACCTCGGAGATATTTCCCGGCACTTGCCCATGCACAGATTGTATTTTGGCCACAAAGTGGTGCAAGTTGTTGGGCATGATGAGTCAAAATATGCGGGGCTGATAAGCTTAAAAGAATACGGCCAAACCACTTCTGCCGGAATGTTAGATGCGTTTTTGCAACTGCCATACGAGTTTATTATCACGCAGTCTTTAAGTTTACGAACAGACAAGCCGCAATAACCAAGATGCAGATTCAGCAAAATCGCATGATTCAATCT
>NZ_AFMS01000101.1 GCF_000215485.1 Anaplasma marginale str. Florida | reverse complement strand
CGTCCTCTACAGATAGGGGATCTTATCGATGCAACTTGGCGGGCAAAAACTTCCAACCAATCTGGGACATTTTACTTGTGAGGTGATCGCTTCTGCCTTCTACAGCTATTTCCGTGACAGAATTAAGCTCATGTGCCTATCATCAATTACCCACATCATGAGTACTGCACTTCCAGAAAATGAACCACACCCAACGTTATATGACTCGTTCCAGGATTTTGCTGCCGCGGCGGAGGCCGAAGCACCGTGGTATAACCACTATTTAAAATTAGAGCTGCTGGTACTATCTCAGCTGGGGTTCGCGCTAGATCTGTCCAAATGCGCTGTAAGCAACAGTAAAGACAACTTACTGTTTATCTCCCCAAAAACCGGCAGGGCGCTATCTGAAGCTGTAGGGCATGCATACCGTAACAAGCTTTTACCCCTGCCAAAAGTTTTGCGCAGCATATCATGCGGGGTGGAGACCGAATGCTGCTCGGCCGACGAGTTTGCGCTCAGCCTAAAGATCTTGGGCTTTTTCCTGCACAGACACCTCTTACAGGAAAGTCACACGTTTCAGGAATCCAGAAAGATATTAACCGGGCTACTGGGGTAAGATTCTTGCGTTTTTAAAGAATATTCACTATTAGGTGATAGAAGCAGGTAGTTCAAGGATTCCGACCGGGGGGTTGTTATGGCCATAGGACTAGGCGATCAAGAGCAGAATATGGGGCCAAATTTGGCAGCAGTGCAGTCTTTGCTCGATGCAACCAGAGATATGTCCAGCCATGAGGATGCAGAGAGTGACAAGTCCGCCTTGGCGATAGCGTGCGCAGTCATGGCCACCCCAACACAAGCATTGAAAAGCGACGTGGTGGCAAATCTTTTAGGTAATGTAGACAGGGCTGTAGTCTCTCTGGGGGCAAACATCACTCCGCAAGTTAGTATTTTTGGCCCCACAAGGGGCACTTCAGTATTTTTTGGGTTCCCAATACTCTTCGATAGTATGTCGCACGGAGACGCCGGAGATGGGGGAGGAGATGTGTCTGGAGGAGGAGGCGGTGAAGGAGAATTTACCTCCGGAGACAGTGATGAGGGACATCACCTGGATGCAAGAGATGATCCGCATCTTTACGACCCCTGGAGATTCAATGAATATCCTTACGCGGATGAAGCGATATCGCACGCCTCCCAGGGCATGGATGGCATTTCACACGAGAGAGGCGTGGATATGCATCACGATCTGTCTCCTTCTGCATCCCCAGACGTGCGTCCTGAGCACTCTGAAGGTCGGGGAATGAGCCATTAGCCACTGACCACGTGGTGAGTGCTATAGCAGCGCTGAAACACCCGCTTTCAGTGGCACACAGGGTTGTTGACCCCTCCCACAGCTCACACGCATGTATGCCCAGAGAGGAGTGTGACGCACTAAAGCTTTTACCCTATCCTTTCAGGACGCTTCGCACCCTCATGGCCCGGAATACAACGCCACATCACGCGGGTAAACGTGAACTCAACTCCGCATAGGAGATAGGAGATTGTGCACCAACCATATCCTGCAACTCCACAAAGGTTTGGGGTGACGTAGCAGGTTCAGCGCGCCCTACCCCCTCGGCTGCATGCTGCTCGTTACACTGGTTACCCGATTCATATACCCCCCATCCGGGTGCATTTTCCGCCAATGCAGGCACGTGCACTTCATGACAGCGCCCAGAAAAGATAAGCCAGCATCCCAATGCCATTATGGATATTGCAATGAGAGTTTCGGCGAGAATTGTAATCACATCTCTAGCCACCCCCACAGGAATGTGTTCGTGCAGCAAGGGTACTAGCAGTAAGAGTGCAAACAGGCTAACAAACAGTAGAATGCAAAGTGCGTTGAAGGCCTTAGACCTGGTGACAGCATATTGCGGTGCGGCGCATACAGTTTGGACACCAGACTGTTTTAAGCTAGGATGCCGTACCTCAGATTGAACAGGAGCAGGCTCCGCTGCGGGCGGATTTGTCACTGACCTTTGCTGGGGTTGTTGGCCAGTGCCCGGGTCGTGCGCCTCTACCGGCTGATTGCGCTCCTGAAATCCACGCGCCACAACGGTACTACGTAGGTACGAGCGCAAATAAGTCTTGCTGCTAACGCTTTCCAGCAGACTTGCCATTTTCTGGTCATACACCTGATCAAGACGATGCACGAACAACAACTCCCTGACTGCGGGGATTATTATGTCTTTCCTACTGTCCACATATGATTGCATATCTTGAAGTGGAGTCGTCCTATTAAAAAAGCTCCGGTCCTGGGAGCGTACTGAGAAAAAAGAATTTCTAGCAAAGTATCAACATCTTCAAAATACGCGACCCTTCGCTCCGATACGTCACCGCTTCTGGCCAGCTCGGTCCTGAGCGTTTTTATCCCAGCCATAAACGCGTCAACCTCACACGCCAGCTCTTGCTTCCTTTCAAAGTCTGACTTTAAGTTCAAAAACTCAGATACTGCCTTCTTTCCCTGGGACAATCTATCCATGAGCCCCTCAGCGATCGTGCCCGACATATCTGCGCGCGCACCCTCCCCAAGCTGCCCATCTTCATTCTCCTCTTGGCCACTGAACTCCCCGGATGCGCCGCTGGTACGCCGTACCTGTTCTGCAAGTTTGACGGGTGAGCGGATTAGGAGCGCAATATCCCGAAAAGCTTGTATGGAATCCACCAGCTCTTCAGCCACTGACGGGGCATCCACCCCGTACTTCGTCCGCAACGCCGCAGCCACAAACTTTACCAGCGGTATCCTGTATGCCTTGCCTTCTTCTGACTCAAAGAAATCCCGCGCTGGGCTGTCCGGCGCGATATTCTCGAACGCAGCAAACGCCCTGAGTAGTTGTTCCTTGCCCCCTAATGGCATACGCACCTCACTATGGCCGCACCAAACCACCAGGTAACGCTAGAATACCTCAAGCAAAAAATAGGCCGTACCGGGACGACCTCCACCCACACCGATAATATACCAAACTTGGCAAGCTTGGTACACCGTTGATATATATGGTTTTCCGTGACAAAGGTCCAGGGAATAATGTTTCTGTTGCAATATTAAGCGGGTGGAATGGGATTTTCCGCCGGTAAAGTTTAAGTATTGCTGTAACTGCAAAACATGAGCCCCTGCATGCTCGATTGAGTATATAACCCTACGCCTCTGGGGCCTTTAGGAGCACAGGGCTGACTTGCACAAAAATATGTCAAAGTCCTTGCCGGAAATTTTTGTATACTTGCTACAGTCTTCCACCACAGCCTGAGCAGGCCTATGCTCCAGCGTATGAGAGAAGGTCTGCTGCTTTATAAAGTCATACCAAATGCTTATTGCTTCTATTATCTCAGCCGCATCAGTGTTTATAATGACTTCCGCATGATCAAGCATCTCCAGCCCACAGTCTTTACGGGCCTGCTGTATAAGCCGCATGACATCCCGCGCGATCCCCTCAAGTAGAAGTTCCCGAGTGAGTTCATGGTCTATGTGTAGCACTCCGACCGGGACGCCACCAGAAATTATCTGGCATGCATACTCGCTGTGCACCTTCAGATTTAAAGAGAACTCATCCTTTTGGATTACGCACTGCTCACAGCCTGGGGCGCCAAGCAGCAGACTGCCGTCGCTTTGAACTTCCCACACACCAGCCCTCGCCAAAGTAATTATCTGCTTAACTTTTTCAGGCACTCTCTGGCCGAGTAGCGAAAAGTTCAACTTCAGCTCGAAGGACGCCATATCCCCTATGGTGCTTGCTATCTGTAGACTTTTAACGTTAACCTCGTTGAGTATTATATCTCTATACTGCTGTGGCATATCAAGCAGGCTCTCGCAGTTATACGGGTATACAACCATGCGCCGTAGCGGCTGTCTTACCCGTATGTTATGCGCATTTCTAAGGGAAAGCACGTGGCTGCAAACATCCATAGCTAGCTGCATGTATTCCGCGTTCTTTTGATATTGGTTGACAGCACTAAAACTGTTTGTATCGGGAAAATCCGCAAGGTGAACCGATTTTTCACGCTGAAAGCTTAATCCCAGCCATATAGACTCCGCAATGAATGGAAGAAATGGCGCAATGGTCCTCGCCAGATGGTACAATACGGTATATAACGTGTTATAGGCGTCAGATTTGTCAGCAGTCTTATCTCGCATCCAAAACCGCCCCCTACACCCACGTATGTACCAGTTGTTTAGCTTGTCGGAAAATTGCACTATAGCCGCACATGCAAGCCTTATGTTATAAGGGTCCCTCACCCCGGCTGAACTTGATTCCATAGCCTCCAATACTTTAACCACCATACACGCACATTCGTACAGTATGTATTGGTCCATGATATTTGTAATGCCCTCCAAACTCTCCAGAATGCGCCCCTGCATTTGGTCCGAGTTCGCATATACGGTAAAGAAGCTATAGCTGTTCCATATGGGCTTTACCACACTCTTCAACGTATCACGAACGACGTCACCATCTTGGTCAAGGAGCAAATCCCCACCTATCGACACTGCATGCGAAAGCATGGTAAACCGCACGGAGTCGGCACCGTACTTTTCAAACATTTCCATGGGATCCGGATAGTTGTTTAGCCGCTTTGAGAGCTTCTGGCCTTTAATGTCTAGTACCACACCGTGGCATATGCAACTTTTGAAGGGATGCCTATCAAACAACCCTGTAGATAAAACAAATAGTGTATAAAACCATCCTCTGGTCTGGGCGATGTATTCAGTGATAAAGTCTGCGGGGAAGTGGGAATCAAAAAACTCTTTGTTCTCAAATGGGTAATGCATCTGCGCGTATGGCATGGAGCCAGATTCAAACCAGCAGTCTAAAACATCTGGAACTCTCCGCATCATGGACTTGCCCGTAGGGTCATCAGGGTTTGGGCGCACTAAATTGTCGATGTATGGGCGATGCAGATCTTCCACTGGACCGAAATCTTCCTCCAGCGCCTTAACATCCGGTAGCACCTTCTTGATGGAGCCATATACATCTGTTCTTGGATATTTAGGGTCATCAGATCGCCACACCGGCACTGGAGCCCCCCAGAATCTGTGTCTGGATACCGACCAATCTTTCGCACCATCAAGCCACTTACCGAATTGACCGCTCTGTACGTGCTCTGGCACCCAATTCACTTCCTTGTTAAGCTCAACCATGCGTGCTTTGAGCTTGGTTACCTCCACATACCACGACGACGTTGCTCTGTATATCAGCGGGGTATCCGTGCGCCAGCAGTGAGGGTAGCTATGGGTACACTGCTCCGTTGCGAACCATAGCCCTTTTTCTTTTAATTGTCGAATTACAGCATCAACTACATCAAACACGTGCTGCCCGGCAAAATCGCCAACAGCCGCTGTAAACCTTCCTGCGTCATCTATGGGGCATATTACAGAAAGCATGCCACGGGATTCCTCGCCCAAGTTAGGAATTCCATGCTGTTTGCATAGTAAGAAGTCATCTTCACCGAAACCGGGAGCAAGATGCACTATCCCGGTCCCGGCCCCTTCAGCCACAAACTCCGCGTCCAATACCATAAACGCGTTTTTGCTGTCTGCAAAATATGGAAATGGCGGCATATACTTCACTGCCAACAGCTCCTTGGCCGGTATTTGCACGACCTTAGCGCACTCAAGGCTGTGCCTCTCACAGTAACGCATGAAATGGTCTAGATAACCTGCGGAAAATATTAGCATTTCCGCACCGACAACTGCCCCGACATAATCCATGTTCGTATTTATGGCTAGGGCGAAATTTGACACCAAAGTCCAAGGAGTTGTGGTCCACGCAAGGATGCTGCAAGACTCAACACCTTGTGGAACAAAACCCACCTGCTCAG
>NZ_AFMS01000102.1 GCF_000215485.1 Anaplasma marginale str. Florida | reverse complement strand
ACGAGAGCCTCATGGGCAAAACCCCCAAAAATCTACGAGTCTCTCTCAGAACCCCAACTCTGTCAAAGCTGCCGATAGACCGGAAAAGATTTTCGCTATACAACCCTGGGTACATGTGGAAAGGCATGCCGGAAGCGTACCCCAGGAAGCACCTAAGGTACTTACCCCACGCTCCACCTCCTCCTCCAGGAATCAAAGCCAGCACGTCCGCCTTCATGGAGGATTCTACGCCCTCCTGGTAGCCAAGCAAGAAGGTGCCGTAGGGCGTATCGGCAAATATCCTGCTACCAGCACCAACCATCTCATCGTAGAATGACTTCCCAAAAGACCCTACAGGGACCGACAGAGCAAAATCCGCTCCGTAGGCCAACCCGAGCGTACTTCCTTTCGACCTCAGTCCAACTGCAAGCGCGGCATCATAGCTAGTCCCCCAGCTACCTAAATTATGTTCAAAAACATGCGTATCACCTATGCCGTGCCTGCCGTAACGACGAGATTTAATTTCTTCATCACCGCGCACCCGTCTGTGCCCCTCGTGCTCATCTCCAACAGGATTATCATCCAACAGCCACGCGTAAGAGAGCACTCGCCCGGTGACAAAAGCATACCCCTTACCTACCTCCTCCCGAGGCTCGGAAGCAGCCATACCTCCAAAAGAGACAAACAGCAACGCCGCTGCCATAACCGGAGCCACCAGAGAACCTTTATGTACCATACAACACCCTCAAAACTAGATACCTGACTAGAAGACCAGCCTCACGCCGGACATTAACACATCAAAATCGTACGAAAGGTGACTATCAACCCAGCCTTTCCCTACAAAGCCTCTAGCAAAATCGTACTCCACAGAAACCCTGTGCAGCTGCGCGAACAGTGCACAACGCACATCGATGCCTCTGTACAGATCATAACTGACCCTCACACCAAAATCATCCACTTCCGCCGAGGACACGTATCCACCCTTCACGCTGGTGAAATACGATAGCTCTGCACGAACAGGCCCGGAACCATAACCAACGCCCATCACAAGATAACTTGAGGGACGCCAAGCTGGATCAGTTTTACCGCGGCTCCAGTCAACAGTGGAGCCTACAAGGGGGCCCCTAGGGTAACCAGAATTACCCAGGTGCCCGTACCCAAACCCAAAATCTACGCCCCCAACCTCTACGCTGGCAGACATACCAACCGCAGCAAGCGCGCAAAAGCCACCAACTGGCGCTACGTCCCCATAACTTCTAGAGATCCCGGCAGCGGGAGCCCATTCTGCAGCAAACGCCGCACCAACTTTTACTTCTTCCCCCCTAATGTAAAACGAACGCTCCGCCGACAAAGCTGCACTCACAACATTCCTGTAGGCGGGAGCGTACAGCACATCATCTGCCAGGATGGTTCTGGACACACCAACAGCGGATTCGTTAGAGGCACCAACGTTTCCAGGAGACTGATCTGCAGGCGTGTCGCCACCACCTTTCACAGACTTGCGACGTACGCCACCCTGGTTCGCATCCCCCACCTCATCAATAAACCTCCACTGCTCCTCTTCCCCGTGCAGTGAATCTTCGTAGTAGTAGCCCCTAAAGAGCTCCGAGTTGTATCCAGTGGGAGAGTAACTCAGACCAAACCTTACACCAAAAAGCGTGGGTGACTGATAAGAGAGCCTAAACGGAAGGTTGTTAGCAAAATATCTGCTATAGTGCCTGCTGTACTCATCCACGCCATAGTAATCCACTACGCTATTCTCGCGAAAGACAGACTCGCTATACAGCCCAGGATACAGCAACGCCGCACCGCGCAGCCACCACCACCCCTCACCATGGGAGAAAAAGTCACCCTTCAGCATAGGCAACTTGTACTTCATCAAAGTTGGATCCTGCCCGCGCACAAAATCATCGAAGACACTCCTGTGCGACTTGGGAGAAGAAACGACAGACTCAACCCCCTCTTGATATCCCAGGGAGAACCTACCATATGGAGTTAGAACAAACACCCGACTACCGCGGTTAACAATGGCCTTGCCCTCGCCCTCAACAGCGCCACCAACCTCCGGCACCAAGAGCTGAAAATCTGCTCCATACAACACGCCAGAATCCGCTACATACTCAAACGACAGGTTTCCAATAAAGTCGCAGTCTCCATTCCATCCCAAATCCTTCGAGATCCTACCTTCAGCTTTAACAGAATCTCTAAATGAGCCTATGGAGCCGGCACCAGCGGAAAATTTCGGAAGCATGGCGCGCCCTCCCCAACCATAAAAGAGGATCTCGCCGCCAAACGAGAATTCATCATCCCCACTGCGCGTGGTACCACCCTTACCGTAAAATTTCACCTCACCACCCGCAGAATCATGGGTAGGACCGGCAAGAACAACAAGGCTAGGGAAAAGCCCGCAACAAACCGCACAGAACGCCAGCAGGACCCGCATAAATCAACCTTAGAAGCAACACGCTGCGGTAGACTACAGCATTTGCAATCATAATACAACCAAAAATGTGCATCTACACGCGCATAAAACACCCAATACGCCCGGAAAGCTACTCTACACAGTACGTGTTCTGCCACAAACCTAGGGCGTACCATATCGGCATTCGTTCACAAACCCGCCATGGTGGAGGTTGATAGCAATACAAGAAACGGCTCGCTCTACCTGAATCCGAAGGCCGCAACGCATGGCAACCTTGCCACGGGCGGGGCCATGCAGCCCAGTTACCTATTTCAGCAGCGTCCTATAAAGCCTGGAGTACATCACAGCAAACAAAACGGTACCGACGGCCAGCGAAAGAATTACCTTCATTCCAAGCTTCTTCCTACGTTCCATCTCGGGCTCCGCCGCCCATTGCAGAAAATTCACCACATCACGCGCGATATTTTCAACACTGGGCTCAGTACCGTCAGAATAGCTCACCACGCCCTCAAAAATAGGGGGAGCCATGGCGATCTTCCCCCCGGGAAAATGCCTGTTCAGATAAAGGCCACTCTCGTCGGCTTCACTGCTCTCATAACCTGTGAGCAGGGAATACACATAATTGGCCCCATCGTGGCGGGCTTTTATTATTAGAGATAAATCTGGTGGATAGGCACCGTTGTTCGATGCAGCTGCAGCCTCTCTATTGGGAAAGGGGTTAGGGAAGTAGTCCGCGGGTATTCCAGGCCGTTCAAACATCTCACCCACCTCGTTAGGCCCATCGCGTATCGAATAAGAGCCTGCTATCGCAGTGATTTCCTCATCAGAAAAGCCCACGTCTCGCAGATTACGAAACGCAACCCTGCTCACAGAATGGCAGCTGGAGCACACCTCTTTGTAAACCTGATAGCCGCGCTGTATAGCACTTCTGTCGAAAGATCCAAAAATGCCGCTGAACTTCCACTTTTGCTGTACAGCACTTTGCGTTTCTGCGTGCATCACCCCCGAAAAGGACACGCCAAGCGCAAGCAAGACCACAGCCAACAAAACCGGTGAGTATCTCCCCATCTATTTCATCTCCGGCACGGCATCACTGATGCTCTCGGGCAGCGGCTTACACCGCTCATACTTGGAAAGCACAGGTAATATGATGAAAAAGTAGCAAAAGTAGTAAAAAGTCGCCAGCCTACTGAAAGACACAAACGGCTCGCGCACCTCCTGGCTACCCAGCCAGATCAACGAACAAAAGTCCAAAATAAGGATCCAGTAACAGACCTTGAAAATAGGGCGGTACTTACCGCTTTTTACAGGTGATCTATCAAGGACAGGCAACAAAAACCACACCGCTATGGAGCCGAACATGGTCACAACCCCGAGGAGCTTATCTGGAATAGAGCGCAGCATCGCGTAGAACGGGAGGAAATACCACTCAGGCACTATATGCTCGGGAGTTACCATAGGATCCGCCTCTATGTAGTTATCGGGATGACCCAGATAATTGGGAGCATAAAACACGAAAAGATATAAAAGGACGAAGTATAACCCGAACGTTATACAATCCTTCACCAAAAAATACGGATAAATGGGCACAGTATCGCGCTTTGACTTCACCTCAACCCCACTGGGATTCCCAGAACCGAACCTGTGTAATGCGGCAATATGCACAACTGCAAGTGCAACGAGCACAAACGGCAGCAGGTAGTGTAGCGCAAAAAA
The DNA here is from genome assembly GCF_000215485.1 of Anaplasma marginale str. Florida. Classification (GTDB taxonomy): domain Bacteria; phylum Pseudomonadota; class Alphaproteobacteria; order Rickettsiales; family Anaplasmataceae; genus Anaplasma; species Anaplasma marginale. The sequence continues at coordinate 20,522 of NZ_AFMS01000102.1, read as the reverse complement.
CCTATTCAGCGTAGAGTTGTCTACGGAGAAACCACCCCACAACCACCTCACAATGCCTTCACCCACAACGGGAACGGCAGAAAAGAGGTTAGTTATGACTGTAGCGCCCCAAAAACTCATCTGACCCCACGGAAGCACGTACCCCATGAACGCGGTGGCCATCATGATGAAGAATATTGTGATGCCAAAAAACCAGACCAGCTCCCTGGGCTTTTTATACGAACCATAATAGAGCCCACGAAAAATGTGGATGTAGACAACGACAAAAAAGAAGGATGCACCGACTGCGTGGGTATAGCGTATAAGCCACCCATAGCGTACATCACGCATTATGCGCTCCACGCTGTCAAACGCGTAATCAACATGCGGAGTGTAGTGCATGGCGAGAAAAACGCCGGTCAAAATCTGAACCACCAGCGCGATCCCGGCTAGCGACCCAAAATTCCACAGGTAATTAAGATTCTTCGGCACCGGGTAGGCAGCTAGGTGTTTGAGGAACCCGCCCACAGGTAGCCTATACTCTATCCAGGCCCGGATACCCTGCCTACCAGAATCGCTCTTGCCTCCAGACATACCTCACACTCCTACACAGTAGACTCAGCGCTCTTTTTTCCGATCACGACGGTGCTATCATCGGGGAAGTAGTAGTCAGGCACGGAAAGATTAAGCGGCGCCGGACCCGCAACCACCCTACCAGATGTATCGTATTTAGAACCGTGACACGGACAGTACCACCCCTTCGTGCCATCCTTCACTTCCACGGGCACACAACCCAAATGTGTACAAATGCCCAGCACAATTAGCCATTCGCCGCTCTCTTGACGGGTGCGTTGTTGGTCACTTTGCGGATCACGCAGGTCCGCAACATTAACCGCTCTAGCATCTTCTATTTCCTCCGCAGTCCGTCTGCGTATGAACACCGGCTTCCCCTGCCACTTAACAACCTTGGTGCTACCCTCCTTGATGCCAGATAGATCCACCTCAATCGTAGCATGAGCCATTACATCTGCAGACGGGTTGAGAGACTCAACCAGAGGATACACGAAAGACGCCGCCCCCATGCACGCCATAGAGAGCGTGGTAAGGCCCAAAAAGTCCCTACGCTTCATTTCACCACGTGGGACGCACTTGTCCTCTCCCTCAACCACAGCAACACCCTCCCCACATGTATGCCGAAACCCCCACCGGGAACCACAGCGGCCGTATTGTAGCAAATAATGCACCCAAAACAAACAAATTTATCACCACAACACCCACAACACACCTGCTGCGGTTACGTATGTGTGAGCGTCCAGCACTACCCGAACAATGGTGCATCGCGCTAAAGATGTGTGAGCGCGGCAACTATAGGGCACAATCCGCCAGTGAGATAGCTCTAAAATATGCACTTACCCCACAACCATCTGCCATACAAAACTCAGGCACAAATGGAAACTTCCTCCACGTAACACGCATCTGCTTTTTCCTTGATCTCCTTAGCAGACTTTTCTGTAAAGGTGCCAGATACTATCTTTTCCTTCACAAGTGCAGACAGATACTCAGAAGTTCTTATGTTATACTTCACATCCTCAGGGAGAGCGTTGTATCTCTCAGCGCTGTCAACGATCCTTTCGTAATGCGCCTGGCTTTTTTCGCATGCACGGGCGAGTTTTCGAAGCGTGTGGCCCTGCTTTTTTTCGAATTGCCGTGCCTACCAACAACCGTGGAGCAGCACCCAAGTGTGCCGAGAATCATGAATGAGGCAACGATAGCCCCAACCACGGGATCTGGAATGCTAATCCCCGCAGTGTATACACCAGACCCAAAGAGTTGCTTTAGTACGTATAGTAGGAGAATAGAGCCAATAGCTACACCCAAAACCACTTTGCAAATCGAGGATGCTGCCGCACCAACTGTGACACACGTACCATGATTTGCGGGCGGAAACCACCTCTCAGGAATTTTTGTATCGATAGAATCTAGAACGCAGAGCAAAGAGAAATGGTCAATTATCCTGCCTTTCATTATGGATTGTTTCACTGCCATGTTCTCGAGCTCCACCCTCAACCTTTCGCATTCGTTCACAGTCTCACTGTCCTCACGCGCGCAAAAATATTGGGCACAAAACACGGCGGTTAGCGCAGCAGTGCATGCGGTTACTACACATTGCGTCGTCAGACCGCCCTTTCTAGATCCTGGCATTTTACACCCCACTCAGTAACTCACGTAGCAAAAGCAGTTATAGCTTTTCCAAAGCTATACTAGTTCTGGCATCAATGTTCAAGAACAAAGTTTCCCGAAGGCGGGCCACTAAGGTTATACTCTCCGTGCTGCAAAATACTAGTGACGGAGATCTTCCACGTGGGACGAGTTAAGCCCATTCATTCGACAATTAACACAGTGTGCATTCGCTGTCATGCTTGTTAAGTCACTGTCATCTCCCGGCATGACATCCCAGAGGAGGAGCCGCAAGACCTCACAGCTTTTTACTTTTTGAGAAGACGTATATCAGTAAAAGCATAGAAAAGGAGGCAACGATAATCATTGGCCCCGGGAATGTGTCAAACTTTGCCGCACACAACAACCCCAAAATACCTGAGATCGCAGAAATCACTACAGAAGTGATAACCATCTGTACCGGAGTTTTGGAAATCAACCTAGCCCCTGAGGCCGGTATCGTCAAAAACGACGTAATGAGCAGTATCCCAACTGAGCGTGAGAACAGTACAATCGCAAGCGCAGACACCACCAGAATTTCCGTTTTGATCTGGCCTGCCCTAATGCCCGCAGATAGCGAGAGATCGCGGCTTACAGAAACAGCCACCCAATACCGCCATCGCCAAACAAGCACAAATATGCCGATCGCGGCGATAGCTACCATTTCCAGTAAGTCACTTCTGCCTACCATGAGAACATCACCGAATAGCGAGTGTATAACGCGCTCACCGGGCGATGGTACCAGCGATAGTAAGATCATGCTGAGCGACATGACCACGCTCGTCATGATATTTAAAATGGTGTCTACCGCATGAATTTTGTCCGTAGTTAAAGAAATGATGAGTGCAAGCAGCACTGCAACCACAAACACACCGATAGATAGGTGTATTTCCAGTAGGAGAGCAATTCCCACCCCAAGAAGCGACGAGTGCGCTATGCTGTCCCCCATATAAGAAAGCCTATTCCAGATCATAACTGAGCCCAAGGGGGCGGTAATCAGGCTTGCAGTCAGGATCGCAAGAATCCCGTTAATAAAAAAATCTTCGAAGATAATATTGGACATCGCGATTACAGCGGAAGAAGCAGAACGGCACAGACATGTTCGCTTTCATGTAGCAGAACGTTATACATATCACAAGCCGCAGTCATGGACATAACTTCGTGACGAACACCTGAACGTTGTAGACGAGAGGAAAGGATGCGCGAAAACCGCTCAAAACCCCCACCAACCCCTATAGGCACCATTCTAAAGTCACCTTGCACACATGAAAGCACAGCCTCAGCATCACCAGAAAGCTCCAGCTGATGCGGAAGCGCTACAACGCTGTGGGGAAACACCACCGCAGGACCACGATAAACCGTCCCCCGGATGACAAAGCACTCACCATCGCAACTATCTATGGCATTTACCGAGGGAGACAAAATCGTAACCCCTTGGACACCCTAGCCAACCGAGAACAGTCTGTAAGCAACAATGCGCACCTCGCACCCTAAATCTTGACCCTTATTGTGCAGAAGATCACGAATTTTTGTACTACCATCCATTATGAACGTCTGTTCCAGCAGCACCATGTCTTCAAAAAACTTCTGCATTCTCCCATCTACTATCTTGCTTGCAACAGACTCCGGCTTACCAAGCGCCTCCACTTGTTTCGCCACTATCTCCCTTTCCCGCTCAACAATATCGTTGCTCAGAGTCTCAACGGAGACCGACTCGGGTTTAGCCGCAACGATGTGCATAGCCAGCTGTCTCGCGAACTCCAGCAACGCCTCAGTTTTTGCAGTGGTGGCTTCCAGGGCAACAAGAGCACCAGCTCTTCCGATACCCTCACCTACAGCACCATGTATGTAGCTTCCAATAACCCCAGGGCCTCCGAGCTCTAAAAAGCCTATTCCGCTCAAGACAATGTGCTCACCAAGAACAGCAGCGGCATTCACTACTTCATCAGCAACGCTTACACCAGACCCACCATCATAAGGAGATGCAGAAAAGCTGGAAAGGTCCTCCGCCCCGTGTTTGAGTAGGCTGCTAACAAGTTCTGCAGCGAGGGAGCGGAACTTCTCGTTACGCGCGACAAAATCGGTCTCCGAACCCAGCTTCAGTATGGCCCCTTTATCACCCTCAACACGCACCGCAACCAGACCATCGGCCGCATCCCTGTGTGACTTCTTATAAGCCTTGGACAGCCCCTTCTCTCTCAGATACACCTTGGCCTTCTCCATATCACCGGAACAGGTTTCCAGAGCCTCTTTACAATCACCAAGACCCGCACCTGTGATCTGACGCAGCTCCCTGATAGCTTCAACACCAACTTTCATAACCTACCTCATATAACAACAAGAGAGCACACGCATTATTCCAAAGCTGCACCATCAGCAACACCGGGATCTGGAAGCACGCCATCCTCCGCGGGTACATCAGCATCGTTAGGCCTACTGTCCGGCAACGCCGCGCTCTTGTGTGTATCAACTTCCACAACAGATGGACCAACCTCAGGTATATAAGGGCTAGCCCCAGCGGTGGGCCCACCAGCGCTTAACGTCTCACTCACAGGTGTATGACCAGCATCCGCTGCCGTCCCCGCATAAGACTCCGCAACATCACTTCCCTTAGCAGCAATATTCACCCCGGAACTTGCCAAATCCGAGCGTATAGCCTCCAAAATAGTTCTCGACACAGCGCGACAAAAGAAGTCTATAGACCTCACCGAATCGTCGTTTCCGGGAATTGGGTAATCCACACCACCGGGATCAGAATTCGTATCAAGAATGGCAACCACGGGGATCTTTAGCTTATTAGCCTCTCTAATAGCTATATGCTCTTTGTTGGTGTCAATCACAAATAAGGCATGGGGCAGCCCGCCCATTTCTCTTATACCACCCAGCGATCTTTCCAATTTACCCCTCTGCTTATCAAGCATTAAGAGCTCCTTTTTCGTAAACTGCCCCTCGTTATTGTTAATGAGCCTCTCAAACTCTACCAAGCGCCGGATGGAAGAAGAAACAGTTTCCCAGTTTGTAAGCATTCCCCCAAGCCACCTGTGGTTTACGTAATACTGGCCACATCTAGTGGCCTCCTCAGCAACGATGTTGGAAGCTTGAACCTTAGTGCCTACAAAAAGCACTCTTCCTCTTTTGAGCACCACATCATAAAGCACAGAAAGGGCATCTCTGAGAAGCACTAAAGTCTTTCTCAGATCTATTACGTGAATGTCTTTATACTTGTGCACTCCATATATGTAAGGGGCCATCGCTGGGTTCCAGCGGCCAGCCTTGTGTCCAAGATGTACCCCCAGCCTCAACGAGATCGCGGATACTAAATTCAGGCAGATTACCCATCATTACTCCAAAACTACTACAACAGTTAAACCTCCATAGCCCAACCCGCATATAAATACGGGACCATTGTACGGCTATGTGCGAAATGGCACGCCACCAGCGTCGGAAAAACACCGGCCCCCAATGCTAGCAGGCACTCTGCCCTTTATCAAGGAATATGTTTAAGATCGAAATAGCCGCACAAAAGGCAATATGTCTCATGCAATGGTAATCCGGCTATGGAGGAGTACGAACCTTGAATCCAAGAAATCAGCGCCCCGGCAAAGCCCTGTATTCCATACCCTCCAGCTTTACCTCTCCACTGCCCGGAGCTTATGTAATACTCTATCTCACCTTTGGACATACTCTTAAACTTGACGACGCTAACAACACTTCTCTCGTGCACTATACCACCAGGAGAACGCAGGCACACAGAGGTACAGACTCTATGCCTTCTACCAGAGAGCATTTCAAGATATCTTACAGCGCAGTCTTCACTCTCAGTTTTGGAAAGCACCCTCTTACCGCAATAGGCAACCGTATCTGCACCAAGAACGAATTTATCAGACCTCAAAGCCGCCACTGCATCCGCTTTGGTCCTCGCCATGCGCATGCAATACCGCCTGGGCAATCCCCCTTAAGCAGGCTTTCATCAATGTTGGGGGACACAACCTCACCGGGAACTACACCAATCTGCTCCAACAGAGCCAGCCGGTACTTCGAAGAAGAAGCAAGCACCAGACCTTCTATCTTCAGCATTCCCTATTCCTGAGCCTGCTAACAACTCGCCCTTTGCCCATGCCATCCTTGCTCACACCATAAGAGCTCACTTCAACCATAACTCGGTCATGCATTAGGATGCGTATCTTGCTCTTGCGTATCCTACCAGAAGCGTGAGCCATAACCTCACAACCGTCGTTCAACTTAACGATAAACACGGCGTCCCGGAGCAACTTTGTGACCACACCCTCAATCCTTACTACCCCCTCCTTAGCTTTCACCATACACCAGAAAAAATTACATGGCCGACATTGTAAAATATACACAGCATCATTGCAATTAGTTTCAAAGCCTCTTCCTAAGGTCACAGATTAACTTCCGTGCCAACTGTCACATACTCGTGACCGCGTGCTATAAGGTTCACATCATCAGGGACGCCAGAAACCCAGAGTTGCCCCCCTAAATCGTCCACTATCTCCACCTCAAAGAACCGCACTGTATTATTGTCGAGAACCTTCACACCAACTGCGCCGGTATCATCAAGGCTTAAGGAAGAAGAGGAAATTTTGTGAGTCTTGAACTTGCCAATAGGCACTCTAACCAACGCGGCCATTCCTTCAGTCACAAAAACCCCGCTTTTGTTATCAGCCAAAACCTCAACCATGTACGTCTTAGTGTCAGGAGAAGCAATCCTCCCAATGAAGGCGATATCACCGCGCAATACCTCACCGCTACCTAAAACAACATCGGCAGGACCATGGAGTTTCAGCTTTGATATGCTCTTCTCCGAAACGTGAGAGACAACTCTGAGGCGGTCAAAGCTTGCAATCTGCGCGATAGTCTGCCCACCACTGATAAAACTCCCCTCTTGGGGAACAATCTTGCCAACTATTCCCGAAAATGGCGCTTTGATACGTGTATTACGCAACTCTATTTGTGCGCGTTTCAAGTCAGCAGCAGCGGCCATAAGTGCAACGAGCGCTGCATTGTCCTGAGCTTCAGACCTGTAGCCAGTGCTGCTCAGAGACTCGGACGCGTCGCGCTCAAGTTGCCTCTGTTTCAACAAAGCTTCAGCTTGTTTGAGCCTTTCCACCCTGCCACACTCCTCTATCTCGAGGATGACCTGCCCACTTTCAACTTTGCTACCACTCCTGGCAACTACCCGCTCCACCTTGCCGCTAACCTCGGACAGAATGTTCATAAACTTTGAGGCATGGACTTCCCCGGTCAAATGTATAACCAGCTCCCTATCCTCGGCACGCAGTTTTTCCACCCTGATAATTGCAGGCAGCTTTTTACTGCCCGAGATGACATCACGCCCGGTCGTACCGGGTGCGACCAATCCACTCATAAGCCACAGGCCGCACATCATAAGAAGGCAGGCAGCAAGCTTGTAGCGCAACCTCAGGTGCAAAATCGCTTGCACTGTGCTGCGCAACGCACCACTAACCTTTTCTAGAGCAAGCAACTTCACACGCATCTCTAAAGACCTCGTTTACATCCGGATGGGAGTGGCATATGTGGCAAATATCCTTGGAAGAGGCCCGGTAGCCGAGAGCGACAACAGCCTCGTTAATCATGGTATCAGCGTAAGTACCTACGATGTGCACCCCAAGGATGGTATCAGTACGCTTGCATGCAACAACTTTAACAAACCCCTCACCTTCACCAGTAACCCTAGCCCGTCCGTTTGCAGCAAAGTTGCTCTTACCTACCTTGTAGTCATACCCCACGCTCTTCACGTAATCCTCACTTCGCCCGACAGATGCAACCGCGGGGTGTGTGTAGACCACCGCCGGAATGACGCCGTAATCCACGTTTGAATCATGCCCTGCAACCAGCTCAGCAACTGCATGCCCCTCCATTTCAGCCTTGTGAGCCAACATTGCCCCACCAATCACGTCACCTATAGCGAAAATCCCCTTTATGCTGGTCTCGTACCTGCTATCTACCGAAACAAAACCCCTATCGTCCAGCACCAATCCATCTACAGCAACTGTCTTGCCGACGTTTGGCCTGCGGCCTACCGCCACAAGAACCTTGTCAACCTCTACAGCTGATACTGCGCCACTAGAGATGGCTTCACAGCTCACAACCAGCTTGCCCCCTTTCTTCTCAGATACGGAAACCACTTTGTGTGACAGCATAAAATTGATGCCCTGTTTTTTCAAGTGGCTCAACAGCGCTTTGCTAACTTCGGAATCAAAACCCGGGGCGATGCAATCTGCATATTCAACAACAGTAACTTCCGCTCCCAGTCTGCTCCACACCGAAGACATTTCAAGTCCTATGGCCCCACCCCCTATGACAAGCAGTTTGCCCGGAACGTCCATGCCCAACGCCCCATCAGAGGATAAAATCCTGACTTCATCAATGTCGATGCCAGGTAAAGAGGCTGGAAGGGAACCCGTGGCAAGCACAACATTCTTGGCAGATAGCTCATCATCCGTAGGCGCTCCTTCACGCCTTACAACAATCTCAAAACCATCACCCATGGCGCGAGTAACAGTTGCGGCCCCACATAGCCTTTCCACCCCAGCAGAAGAGAACAGGCTGCCTATACCGGAGCCAAGCGCGTTTATTTCCCTGTCTCGCACTTCAAACATTTTGCGCAGGTCAAACTTTACATTGCTGGCCGTAACCCCAAAGTCCTTGAAAATATCCTTGGCCGCGTGATATTTGTAGGAATAGTCCAGCAAGGCCTTTGATGGAATACATCCAACTCTGAGGCAGGTACCCCCAAGCAGCGAGTTGTTGTCTATACTTGCAACCTTGAGGCCGAGCTTCGCGGCCTTGAGCGCGCATTTGTACCCACCTGGCCCGGCACCAATAACAGCAACGTCGTAATCACATACACCCATACGACACCTACGAAAGCACCATTAATCCTTGCTTCCCCGCAGAAGCGTATGCCATACCTTTAGACAGCATGAAAGGGCGGGTGAAAGCCCCAGGAATCTTGTATGACTCCTCAAGCGAACCCGAGAGTGCGTTCACCCCAAGAAGCCGTCCATTCCTTCCCAGCAACCACAACCTACCCCCAACAAGCACCGGGGAATTCCATCTGCCACCTCCTTTGATCCCGTCCAGATCGAGAATCCACAGCTGTGTTTTGCTCTCCGGATCAAAAGCCATTAGCTTGCCATCTCTGGTCAAGACAAAAATACCGGTTTTCTCTACACCAAGAACGTCATACACCTCAATGTCGGCAGACCACAATTTCTTCCCGGAAGATAGCTCTACACTCTCCAGAGCTCCAGAATCATTTACCAGCAGCACTTCCCTAGCGACGATCACCGGAGAGACCACACTGCGCCCGACCACGCCTAAATCCTTTTTGCCAAGGCCAATCTCCCAAACTTTATCCCCGCTATCGGCATCCAGGCATAGCACCTTGCCATCAGGCAGAAGCATGACGATTACATGCTTTTTGTGAGAGTAGGCAACTGATAGCGGGCCTTTTACCCGTATGTCTGAGGCACCAATCTCCTCGTGATGCCACAGCAAACCGCCATCAGCCACGTTAAAAACGTAGAGACAATTATCGATGACTAGCGCCGCAACGGCTTTGCCATCGTTCAAGGTGACAAGGTCTCCACTCAAAGGGTTACGCAGGACCCTCTTCCATTTTATGCGCCCATCCTTGGGATCAATGCCGTACAGTAGATTATCAATAGCGCACAGTAAAGTCCCGTCAGAGTACACAATACTGCCAGAGTACACACTACCTGTACCTTCTGCCAAGTCAACATTCCACGCTATCCCACCAGCATCTTCCTCGCTGAGCGCAACCAGCCTGCCGCGCCCATCCAGAACCACAATGCGGTTATCCACAACCACGGGCGGAAGCACAACATCATGAATGCCAACCAAGTTGCGCACCCGAGAAAACGTCTGATCAACTTCAGGCGCAATAAAAGACGTGGAGAGACCCCAAGTCCGCTCAGAAACAGCTAACTGCTTCACGGAGCCGGCCAACGCCGCGCCACCACTATGCAATAGGCAGAGAAATACTGAAACGACAGCTAGCAGCCGCATACAAACACAACAAATAATAAAGAACCGTGTTCATAATCTGACAACTTGTACAAAAATCAATCAATTTGTTGACTGCCATATCGCACCTAAGCGCCGCTTAACACCACACGAAAACTTCCTACGTGCCACATATGTGCGCATCTTCCACACAACAATAAATTGGGTATAACCATCACACTGTCGCGCAAAGTGCTGGTGCAAGCTTAGTGTGCACACGTTACCACGGCGTACAACTCCCCTCCCCATTTAAGGTGCTGCGCACTCTAGATATTGTTAGTATAATCCCCCAAGGACGCGGTTCCACCATAGGTCTTATATAATGCAAAAAGTGGCTATAGTCGGGCTCCCGAACGTGGGTAAGTCTACTATCTTCAACAGGTTAGTGAGAAGCAAGTCAGCCATAGTCAGCAATGTTGCCCACGTCACCAGAGACAGAAAGGAAGGTGTGGCGAACTTTTGCGGGTTGCAGTTTGTTGCCATAGACACAGGCGGGGTAGGTGCCGGCACCGGCATGCAAGCGCTGGTCACCGAGCAGGTTGAGCTTGCCTTGGAATGCACAGATGTGGTTCTATTCGTTGTAGACGCCAAAAAGGGCACAGATGCCGAAGATACAGACTTTGCAAAGTGGCTCAGAAAGAGAACACCGAAACCGGTCATCCTGGTGGTAAACAAGTGCGAAAGCAACAAGAGCTGTGCTCTTATAGATGATATGGAGTATTTGGACTTTTTAGGGCCCGTGTACATCTCGGCCGAACATAACCTGGGCATGCCAGACTTGTATGAGGTTATGTCACCCCTATTTGAGGGCGAACATAGGCAAAAGCCTCGTGAGAAGGCTATCACAATCTCAATCATCGGTCAGCCAAATGTCGGTAAGTCGACATTCATGAACAGTATTTTGGGAGAGAAAAGGGTCATTACCGATGGCACCGCAGGCACAACTCGTGATTCAATCAGCGCGGAATATTGCTACAAAGGGGTCAGGCTCCTTCTTACCGACACTGCAGGAATCCGCAAAAGAGCGAAAGTCACAGAAAATATGGAAAAACTTTCCATAAAATCGGCCACGGATGCTATATCAAGGTCTAGTGTTGTTGTGCTTATGGTCGATTTTACGCTCGGAATAAACCAACAGGATCTTTTCATAGCTGATACCGCCATCAGGGAAGGAAAAGGAATAGTGGTCGTTTTAAACAAGTCAGACCTAATAGATGACAAGGCAGTTGAAGAAGAGATATTGCAGGCGATAAGGCGGCACAGTAGGGTGGATTTTGACGTACCCATTATGAAAATTTCCGCGCTACGAGGCACCGGGTGCAGCAAAGTTCTGGACAGGGCAATAGAGCTGCATAAGTCTGCAAGCAGTAGAATCAGCACCGCACAACTCAACAGATGGCTCAATGTCGCGCTGGAGCACCACGCCCCTCACCTGCAGAACAACAGAAAGGTTAGATTGAAATATATAACCCAAGTGTCGGCATTACCACCAACTTTCGTAGTGTCGGCAAATACGACACATATTGAGGATAGCTATTTGCAGTATCTCAAGAATAGCTTTATCAGAAACTTTTCCATGCAGGGCGTGCCAATCAGGCTTATCATAAGAAAGAGCCATAACCCGTATTCAGGCAAGTGAAAACCCTAGCAGCCCGCCCCCTTAGGCGCTGGACTACTAACCACACACACTGCAGTTAGTCCTGACCAACTGCAACCCGTAGTGCAGCCGGCACACCTACGTGCCCATCATTCCGGCGTCAGCAGGGAACTTCCCGTCATCTCGTCTGGTTTCGCTATCTCCATGAGCTCCAAAATCGTCGGGGCAACATCGCACAACCTGCCATCAACGAGGCCAAAGCGCTTGTCACAATTACACAGCACCAGGGGCACCGTGTTAGATGTGTGCGCGGTAAACGGAGTGCCACGCATATCAAACATTTTTTCGGCATTTCCGTGATCAGCAGTTATCAACATAGTTGCACCAGCCTTCTTCGCGGCGTTGAACACCATTTGCAAACACGCATCAATCACAGATATCGCCTTCTTTACGGCTTCGAGGTTTCCAGTATGTCCTACCATATCCGCATTAGCATAGTTTACCACAATCAGGGAATATTGCCTGGATTCAATGCGCTCCACCAAAACTTCTGTCATCGGGAATGCAGACATCTCTGGCTGAAGATCGTAAGTACCGACCTGAGGTGAGGGAATGATGACTCTATCCTCCCCGGGAAATGGTTCTTCTTTGCCTCCGCTGAAGAAGAACGTCACATGTGCGTATTTTTCAGTCTCCGCAATCCTGAGCTGCTTAAGTCCGCACTTAGAAACAACCTCCCCCAAAGTGTTGCATATATTCCTGGGTGGGAACAGGGACGGCACCTGAATTTTTTCCGAATAGCGGACCATGCCGAGAATGTTGGAAACCTCCTGCGATCTGTGCAGGATCATACTCAAAATTTGCACGATCCTGTCGCTTCTAAAATTAGTGAGCAATATTCCATCCTTCGGGGAAAACCCCTGGTAGTCACCGATAACAGACGGTACCAAAAACTCATCCGAGATTCCTTCGCTGTAGCTGCTCTCAATGGCGGTCATGGCGTCTCTATACCTTGGCCCCCGCGCCAGAGCGATGGCTTCATAAGCCTTTTCGGTCCTGTCTAGCCTATGGTCCCTGTCCATGGCATAGTAGCGACCACTTATAGTCGCTATGCTGATGTCATATGAGTGCACAGCGTCGTTCAAAGCCGTTACGTGCTTTTTTGCCGAACGAGGGGAAACATCACGCCCATCTAGGAACGCGTGTATCAGAACTTTGATGCGTAGTTCCGCAAGGACCCGCGCAAGCTGGGTTATATGATCTTGCAATCCGTGCACCCCCCCATCGGAGAGTAAACCCATTATATGGCATACCCCGCGCCCATTCTTGATCGCTTCAGCGAATTGCAGTAGGTACGGATTGCTGTGAATCTCGCCGATTTCCGCGTTGATCCTCTGAAGATCTTGCAGCACCACCCTGCCAGCACCGAGGCTTATGTGCCCAACTTCAGAATTCCCAACCTGAGCTGCAGGAAGCCCCACATCCTCACCACTGGCAGACAAGCTGCTGCGTGGACATCCGGAAACTACAGACTCCCAAAAAGGCTTGCGGGCAGCATGTATGGCATCACACTCATCACCGTTACCATTGCCCCATCCATCGAGTATGCAGAGTACAACCGCGCTGCCCGACATACACTTTATTTGAGCTAAAAGAAAAACAGGGCCAATTCTACAATACCTTACGCGCCATAGCAAATAACTATCGTCTGCGCACCAACGCCGCAACTTCTAAGTTGAAAATTTCGCGCCCCTACCCCTGCTGCACGGTGTAGCCATCTGTACAAACTATATACGAATAAACCGGGGTGTCGCATCAGTGGCGGCACCATATGAACATAACACCAGAAAATGCATATTAAAATCTACAAATAACCCGTTAACTTTTGTCAGGTTTTGTACTACAATACCGGGGTTTTTGTTTTCGTTACTAGCCATGATATATGGCCGTCATGATGCAGTGCTGGTGCTGTCGGATGGTCGCCACTTTTTCGGTACATCCCTGGGAAAAAGGCAAGACTGCGTAGGTGAGGTGTGCTTCACTACAGGGTTCACTGGCTATCAATATACCATAACTGACCCGTCATTTGCCGGGCAGATAGTGGTTTTTTCCTTTCCGCATATAGGAAATGTAGGCGTCAATAGCAGAGATTTCGAATGTGAGCATGTGCTCGCAAGGGGCATAGTGGTCAGGGAAATGTCCCACGCGTCTCACGTATCTTCATTGGCTGACCTAAACTCCTGGATGGAAGCCAGCGGAGTTAGCGGAATATCGGGAGTTGATACCCGGGCGCTTACCTTGCATTTGCGTGAGCATGGTTCACAAAACGGGATAATACACTGCTTTGACGACCCGGATCTGCTAGATTTACAGAAGCTGAAAAGCGCTGCCATGGCGCCCACAGTGCCCACTGTAGCTACTGAACTCCCTCATTTGAAGAGTCATCAGGTTTCACATACCGGTTTGAGGATCTGTGTCATAGATGTAGGAGCAAAGCGTGGAATAATGCAGACGTTATCCACCCTTGGGTGCGCTATATACGTTGTAGCAGCGAGGGATGATTTCGTGACGCAAATTATGGATTTGCGCCCACAGGGGATAGTAATCTCCAACGGTCCTGGTGACCCTCACGCCGTCCCAACTGACACAATAGAACAGTTGCGCGTCCTGCTGCAGCAGGGAATACCAATGCTCGGGATATGTCTAGGACACCAACTACTAGCTATTGCCATAGGGGCAAAAACCGTCAAAATGCGGCACGGCCACCGGGGAAGCAACCATCCGGTATACAACGTTGCAACCAAGGCTGTTGAGGTAACCAGCCAAAACCATGGGTTTGCCGTAGACGCGCAGACTTTACCAGAAAATGCAGAAGTCACCCATATATCATTGTTCGATGGCACAATAGAGGGCATGAAATTGCTAGATCGCCCGGTACTTTCTGTGCAATATCACCCAGAAGGGCACCCTGGTCCGCATGACTCGCATTATATATTCAGAGATTTCGTAAACCTTGCTAGAGCCTACAGATGGTGATATTCGGACCGCAGGTCGCTGCGCCACTTGCAGTTCTGGAATATAAGTTGCAAATGCACTGCACCCAGTAATGCCCACATGGCATTGGTGCAAGAAATCGCGCGCCTTGGACGCTAAACTGTGCACGTATTCGCCTCTAGAGCCAACTATCGGTGTGGCTCCCCGGATGCTTGACAGCCTAGATTGGAGGCTGTACAACAAAACCACAGCGTGTGCCGCGGCTATTGCGGGGTCATGCTGCGTAGTCGCAGTGGCGGCTTCTTTCGTCGGGGTTTTATGCTTGGTAATGTCGAAGTAATTCTGGCTCGGCCGCGCGGGTTCTGTGCGGGCGTAGAAAGGGCAGTACGCACTCTTGAAAGTGTTGCTAGCAGGTACGCCGGAACCAGAGAAGTGTACGCGCTACACGAGATTGTGCACAACCTCCACGTTGTAAACAGCTTCAAAAAAATGGGCGTAAAGTTCGTTAGTGCACTACATGAAGTGCCGGAGGGGGCGGTTTTGGTGTTCAGTGCACATGGTGTATCTCAGCAGATTAAGGAGGAGTCTAGGCGCAAGGGGCTCACTGTAGTTGATGCAACCTGCCCCCTGGTCACCAAAGTACACCTGGAAATACAGCGGTACGACAAAAGCGGGTATCAAGTCATACTAGTGGGGCATAAGGGACACAGGGAAGTGGAAGGCAGCATGGGGCAGGTATCTAACCCAGTGGTTCTTGTACAGAACGTTCAAGATGTACAGAGTATTAAAACCCCCAGCGCGGCCAAGCTCGCATACGTAACCCAGACGACGCTCAGCATGGATGACACCGCAGAGATAATCAATGCTCTAAAGCTCAGGTTCCCCCAAATAGTGGGGCCGGACTTACGCGACATATGCTATGCAACCCAGAACAGACAAACAGCGGTCAAGGCCATGTCACAAATGGTGGATGTTGTGCTCGCGATAGGCAGCAAGAACAGCTCCAACTCTAATCGTCTGTTAGATTTAGCAAAGGCTCAAAATGCCAGGGCCTACCTCATAGACTCGTACAGAAACATAGATCTGGAGTGGTTGATTGGCGCACGCAGAATTGGAATCACTGCAGGTGCTTCCGCCCCGGAAATTCTGGTACAGGAGGTTATTGACTATTTAGGCTTGCACGCAAACCTGAAGGTGCGCACCATGGACGGGGTCAGCGAAAATATCACTTTCAAACTGCCCGAGCTTGATTAGCCAAGCGTCAAGGCATTTTGTGTCACCTTATGTCTTATCGCAGGCAGCACCCTGCACGCGCATTCGCAACCTGTAATCCCCCACCCAACTGTATGGTACCGCAGCCACAGTTAGATTTTCATACGTGATTTGTATCTGCTGGCACTTGATTATTCACGGGAAAAACAGTAGGATCGCCGAAGATTCGGAGGTCGTGGGGTTGTGTTGAAAGTCAAGATTTTGAGGCTCGCCTCAGGGTATGGGTTGCCCTTGCCGTCTTATGCCACTCCCAAAAGTGCGGGGTTGGATTTGTATGCCGCGGTTGACAGCAAACTGGTGGTGCACCCGGGTGGCAGGTGTGCGGTGAAGACTGGTGTGGCCCTGGAATTACCCGACGGGTATGAGGCACAAATAAGATCGAGGTCCGGTCTTGCTGCCAACTTTGGTATTTGTGTGTTGAATGCGCCGGGAACCATAGATTCTGACTACCGGGGGGAGATAACCGTGGTGCTATCGAACTTTGGTAGCGAGGATTATGTAATCAGCCGCGGTGACAGGGTTGCACAGATGGTGATAGCTCCGGTAGAGCGAGTAGAGTGGGAAGAGGTGAACAGCATAACGGCTACCAGCCGCGGAGAGGGGGGGTTTGGTTCTACGGGAACGTAAGGCACGCACCGCTGGTGCCGGTGGAGGGCATATTATCCCAGTAGGCTTAGGTCGCGTGTTCTGGGCACTCAAGCAGGTGTTTGACGACCAGCGATAGCTTGGTCGCGAACGAACCCTTAACCAGCACACCATCTCCCGGCTTGATGATGCGCTCCAGATGTGCAAGCGCTTCCCCATGGTCGGCAAAATGCCCTCCGCGCAGGTGCTGCGGTAGAACATCGTACAGCGCCAGCATGTGGCTTCCCACCGTGTATACTACGTCTATGTTGCTGTGCATTATGCGCTCAAGTAAGCCTCTGTGGTAGTGGCAGCTACCGCTACCCAGCTCGAGCATATCACCAAGTATTGCCACTCTTCGAAGGACGCGGGCGTGGTTCAGGTTACTGAGGTTCTCTATGGCCGCAACCATAGATAGCGGGTTTGCGTTGTACGCATCATCCAGCAGGACAATTTCTCTACCTTTGAAAGCGGTAACATGCACCTTACCCCTCCCTTCCAGCGGAACAAATTCTTCCATGGCCCCCCGGGCTTGCGTAAGATCGATCGAGAAAGCATGGCCCACAGCAGCCGTTATAGCAACTGAATACGCCAGGTGCCTAGCACCGCTTTTCAAGTTGTACTGTAACTCCTCACCAAAACACCTGAAAGTTACGGAGTTACTTGGTTCCTCACGTCTGAAAATCTGCACATCAGCCCCTACACCCACACCAAAACTTATGATACGCGCACAATAGCTTTCAGCCACGGCACGCATTTTGGCATAGTACTCACTATCGAAGTTCAGCACAGCAATGGCCCCATCTTTGACGTGGTTAAACACCTCCAATTTTGCGGCGAGAACACCCTCAACAGATTCAAAAAACTCCAAATGTGCCGGGCCCACGTTGGTAATCACTGCAACATCTGGCCTTGCAATACGCGATAGGGCATCCACTTCCCCGGGAGAATTCATGCCCATCTCGAGCACAACAAACTCTGCATCTTCCGTCAAATTTGCAGCATACAGGGGCATCCCTATAAGATTATTATAGTTCGCCTCGTTGTAATACACCTTGCCGTATTTGGACAGGGCCCCACTTAGAACATACTTCGTGGTAGTTTTGCCTGCACTGCCAGTGATCGCTATAACCTTGGCGCGCGTATCCCTCAGGCGCATAGTTGCAATATCGTGCAATGCCCGCAAAGTGTCTTTCACCGCAACTAAAGGCCCACAATCCGCAGTCGGGACGGATACCTCATCCACAACAGCGGCTACGGCACCTTTGCTGAATGCCTCCGGGACGAAGCAGTGTCCATCAAAGTTTTTACCCTTGATTGCAACAAATATATCCCCGGGGCGCAAGGTCCTGGTGTCTATAGATATCCTACCGAGCGACGTCCAGTCTTTTCCAAGGCACAGCCCGCGAACTGCAGCCCCCATGGATTTGGCGCACCACATATGCCGAGACAATAACACAAGCGCACATGCATACCACAACTATAACGACGAAACAAGTAGGGGTGCCACGTGAGCAACACCGGGCGGCCGGGCACTGAAACGTGTGCGCGTTTAAGGTAACTGGCACAGTTAAAGCGCGCCGCGCACTCCCTACACGCCATAATGCAGCACAGAAAGTGATTACCTCCCGCCGCAAAGGGGGATAAAATTTCCGAAGGCTGAGTGGAGTCTTATGTGCCAAACAACGAAGCAAAATTCCCTGAGAACATATCATACGGATCCATGGGAGGACCGACTTTTTCTACTGTCATTTCCGAACTCGGTGGCGGAAAAGAGCAGCGCAAAGTTAACTGGACGCATTCGCGCAATAGGTATAACGTGGCGTACAACACCGCATCCAGTGATCAGTGCAGTGCATTGATTAGCTTTTTCTATGCACACAGGGGAAAAGCCCTACCCTTCAGATTCAAAGACTGGTCTGATTACACAGCAACTGGGCAAAATATCGGAGTGGGTGATGGCAAAAGCCTGAATTTTCAGCTGGTCAAGCGCTACCACGCGGGACAATATTCCTATGTACGCAAGATTAGCAGACCGGTAGTTGGTACCGTTAAAGTATCTTTAGGTGAGGTATCGCAGGAATACGAGAGGGACTATAGCGTAGACTACAATAGCGGAGTCGTCACGTTCGCTGTGCCACCAGCACATAATGCAACCATCCACGCGGACTTTGAGTTTGATGTACTAGTCAGATTCGATACCGACTTTCTCGCTTTTGCGCTTGAAGCACACGGCAACTACGGGTGCCACGGCGTGTCATTAGTGGAAGTCAGCGAATAGCTATCCACCCAGGCCTATTGAGAAGACCCACCCAGACCGTCCAGTTCGGCCTTCAAGGTCGACAATTCAGCCTCAATACTCTGCTTGTCGGTCTCTGTAACGTTGGGCGAATCTAAAGCTTTTTGCAGCTCCACAATCCTCTCCTGAAGCGCGGACATTTGCCTCCTGCGCTCCTCCTGCTGCTGTCTCCTGGAAGCCCCACCAGACCCTGTATGCTTACCTGTTGACTGGCTTGCACTCGCCACCTTGCCACCAATCTCCGGACGGTGCGAGCCAAGCGTAGCGAGTGTTACATCCGCTTCTGTACCCGCTTCCGCAACGTCAACAGCATCTTCAAATTCGTCATCCGCATCATCGCTGTCAGTAGCGCCTTTGTCTTGCTGTTCTGTATCTTTAGCCTCAGCAACCTCTGTAGCTCCCTCTACGGCTTCTTCTGGCTGCTCATCAGAGATTGTTGTGGTATCATCTTGGTAGCCTGACATTCCCGTAGCTTCCGCCCACGCACACGCACCCTCAGCCGCGCTATATGTAACATCATATTTCACGCCACCTTCATCCTGGGCGGCATGTGTATGAGCTTCTTCGGTGTCTTGGTGCAAGACCGCTGCCTTCTCAGCCATATCATCACTTACCGCAGTGTCATCGGCCAGATCCGCAGAACTTTCGGCTGCAATCCCTTGCGAAAGCACCTCGTCAAGCACTTCTTGCAGATCACCACCCTCCCCTTTGGTGCCGCCACTGTATGCTGCATACGTTGCAGCTTCCGCTGCTGCGGACTCACCAGAACTTGCAGAAGCACCCTCATGTTCGCCCTCACCCGATCCTTCTTCTCCTTCAAGTCCATTTTTGCTGGTGTACGCCTGGTACACTTCTTCCCCAACTTGCGGGCCAGACTCCTTAGCATCCTCGTAGTCATCCCCGTGTACATCGCCGTAACCGAGCTGTTCTTCCCCACAGTCGTGTTCGTCCTCTTCATACCCCTTCTTGCTGGATTTTCTGCCACCTTCTGAGCTTGAAGTACCGCTCCTACCCCGATCGGATTTTGTGAGGGGCAGACTCCTATCCTCACCCACTTCACCCTCAGACATAGCCCCAGCCGCTATACCCTCTACAGCGGCTTTCTCATCACCTGCGGGCGCACCTTGACCAGCATCAGAAGCCCCGTCGTCATAGTCCGGGGTAGGATCGTAGTCCGGATCAGGGTCATAATCTGGAGTAGGATCGTAGTCCGGATCGGGGTCATAATCTGGAGTAGGATCGTAGTCCGGATCGGGATCATAATCTGGAGTGGGATCATAATCTGGATCAGGATCGTAGTCTGGCCTAGGTTCAACCTCCTGCGGCTCATCTTGCGCATCACTCGGAGTAGTCACCCGCGTACCAACTTCATCCTCAGACACAGCTTCCACCGCCAAACCTTCTGCGGGTTCTGCAGCGGCTTCCTCGCCATCCGCAAGCATGTCTTGAGAAGCGTCGAAAAATTCA
>NZ_AFMS01000103.1 GCF_000215485.1 Anaplasma marginale str. Florida | reverse complement strand
AATATCTGCCGAACAATCTGAGGGAGTGGTTCAAGATGCTGTACGAAGTGTTGCTCGGACAGAGCGACGGTCCGAGGTTTGGGTCATTCGTAAAGCTCTACGGAGTAGGCAACACAGTAGAGCTCATCAAAAAGGCTGCATCTGCGGACAGTAGCAATTGACAGAGCAAAATGGGGGTGCTATCCTGCGATCTGTTTTCCGAGGTCTGTCGTGATGTTGAGGTTTTTTGTTCTGTATTGTGCGGCGCTTGCTGTGGGAGGATGTTTTTTTTCATCCGTGCAATATCATGGATATCCGAGTGCGGGCGTACAGTTCTGGGATGAGGTCAAAATAGGTGAACAAAAGCCCGACGTTGTAAGACTGCTTGGGTCACCAGTAATTATCGATGGGGACGCGTGGCTGTACCCTTCCTGCGAGGTTCGTGGGGTTGTTGCATCTGTTGTCAGGAAGTACAGCTGCACCGTTTTGAAGATATCTTTTGACGGCGATAGCGGCACAGTTTCAAATATTGAGCGGCTGAACACACCTATGGGGCGCTTACCAAAGATCGAGAGCACGAGCACACCAATCACCGGAGTTAATGACGGGGCTTGGCGAAGGATAGAGAGCATGTTCAGCAAGTTTCCATTCCGTAGCAAAACGCAATAGCCAATCGTGGATATTTCGCACTTTCGGTGCAAGCTGTTGGGTGTTTTAGTATTCCACCAGTACCAGATATAATCCGTGTGGTGGTGCGGTGATTCC
>NZ_AFMS01000104.1 GCF_000215485.1 Anaplasma marginale str. Florida | reverse complement strand
GAAGCACGCACCGATATTGTTTTAACGTCTTGAGGATTGTTTTTATATGTATTGCCGGGTATCAAACCAGCGGTATAGTACGGGTATTTCTCCACGAACTCTGCCATCAGAGCATCATCCAGCGAAAGTGCAACAGCGTCACAAGTAGCAGAGGCTTCTTGCATTCCAGCATTCGGGTGCCCTACAAAATCTGCTATTACATCCACTTTTCCGTCACACAACGCTTGAATCTGCTCTGAAGATTTTAGGTCAGAAGCTACAAGAAGGTCTTTTATCGTCCACCCTTTGGTTTCAAATAGATTTAGAATAGCCGTCCTGACCCCAGTGCCAGGAGCACCCACATTCATTTTCTTGCCCTTTATATCGTCTATGGACTTAATA
This sequence comes from Anaplasma marginale str. Florida, assembly GCF_000215485.1. Classification (GTDB taxonomy): domain Bacteria; phylum Pseudomonadota; class Alphaproteobacteria; order Rickettsiales; family Anaplasmataceae; genus Anaplasma; species Anaplasma marginale. The sequence continues at coordinate 248 of NZ_AFMS01000104.1, read as the reverse complement.
CCAGAATCCTTCCTGACAACTATGGTGAGGTATTCTTTATGCATAGAGGCAAGCAATCTCAAATTATCCATAGGAGGGATGCCTGAATACACACCATTACCCGTATACGCGTGGTATCCTACATCAGATTGGGCCATGCCGATGTCCATAGCACCCCTGCGCATGGAGTTCAAATTATAAACACTACCAGCGGTTGTGGAAGTAGAGCAAATTAGCTGCTCCGATCCACCCGCCTCACCATGACCAAG
>NZ_AFMS01000105.1 GCF_000215485.1 Anaplasma marginale str. Florida | reverse complement strand
ACAACATTTGTGGCATCAAGCCTGCCGCCCATACCCACCTCTACGAGTGTGATATCAGCTTCTACTTTGGAAAACGCCAAGAAAGCGGCGGCTGTTGTTGCTTCGAAAAATGTAGTCTGTATGCCACTACTTGCTGCTTCGCACTCTGCCAAAATTTCATCCAAGTAGGCATCAGAAATTTGCTCTCCGCTGAGCACTATCCTTTCGTTGAACTCTACTAGGTGTGGTGACGTATAAACATGGGCTCTAATTCCCGCAGAGCGAAAGATATGGGCCAGGAACGCGATCGTGGAACCCTTCCCATTCGTACCGGCGACGTGCACAACTGGGGGCATGTGCTTTTCAGGGTTACCCAGCCTCTCCAGCATTTTAGTTATTCTATCGAGCTGGAAGTCTGGAACGCGGCATTCTAGAACTCTCGGCCAGCGCGGCATGAACACCATAATACCAGTACCTACCAGTCTACACGTAGTGGGACACACAGCAAGTATAGCGAATGGCGCTGGAAGCCTCAACCTTCTCCGCTATTGTAGGCTGTGTTGTGTGTGCGATATAGCAACGCTCCCGCTGCATGATATACGTGAATTGGTGATTATACATCTCGCCCGAGGCACCGTGGTTTCATGTTTGCGATGTAGAGGCATGAACATTCGGTTCCTGTATTTCCTAAATTCAGTTGCTTCGCTCACAAAGTGTGATAACCTCCATCACGCCGGTGGATTTTTGACCGTTTTGTATGAAGCGTGAGCTCTTAAAGCTATCGATTTTAGAGGCGCATCGTTGCCTGAAGAATAAAGACTTTTCCGCGCGGGAGCTTACTGAGGCATATATTGGCGCGGTAGAGCAAGATACACTCAATGCGTTTGTCACAACCACTCCTGAATTGGCATTGGCGGCTGCGGACAGGACGGATGGTCTATTACAGCGTGGGGAGCCCATTCACCCAATGTCTGGTATACCGGTGGGGGTTAAGGACCTTTTTTGCACCAAGGGAGTAAGAACCACAGCGTGCTCTAATATATTAAAAAATTTTGTGCCAACTTATGAATCCACTGTTTCCCAAAAGTTGTGGGACAGCGGTGCGGTAATGTTGGGCAAGCTCAACATGGATGAGTTTGCTATGGGGTCTTCGAACACTTATAGCTGCTTTGGGCCGGTCAAAAATCCGTGGAAAGGCACTGAGGGAAAAGATTTAACGCCTGGTGGGTCATCAGGTGGGTCTAGCGCAGCGGTGGCTGGGTTATTGTGTGCGGGCGCGTTAGGCAGTGATACAGGTGGATCTGTCCGGCAGCCTGCTGCCTTGTGCGGCGTTGTCGGCGCAAAACCAACTTATGGTAGGTGCTCACGCTGGGGTATGATAGCATATGCGAGCTCCTTGGACCAAGCTGGGGTGCTTGCCCGCACGGTGGAAGATGCAGCGGTGATGCTGAATGCAATATGCGGTTACGATCAAAAAGATTCTACGTCTTCTCAGGAGGCTGTGCCAGACTTTTTGGGTGGTATTAGCCGTGATGTACGCGGAGTGCGCATTGGTATCCCGAAGGAGTACGAACTCCCGAAAAATCGGGGGGATATAGCAGCGATGTGGGATCAGAACATCAAGCATTTGCTGGACTGTGGCGCGGAAATTGTGGAAATCAGTCTACCTCATACCACCTATGCCTTGCCCGTATATTACATACTCGCTTCGTCTGAAGCGTCGTCGAATTTGGCTCGTTATGACGGGATAAGGTATGGCACTAGGGTAGAGGGTGAAACCATAGATGAGATGTACGAGCTCACTAGGAGCCTTAATTTTGGTGAGGAAGTGAAGCGCAGGATGCTGATCGGGGCCTATACGCTGTCTTCTGGTTACCGCCGTGCCTACTATGACAAAGCCCAGAGGGTGAGATGCCTTGTGATACGAGACTTTGAAGAGGCCTTCAAGAAGGTCGATTGCATACTTGCGCTGACCACCCCGGTGGAGGCCACTGGGATTGAAGAGCCCCTCAGTGCCATGGATAGATATTTTACGGATGTTTTCACGGTTCCCGCCAGTTTGGCTGGGCTGCCGGCGATCTCCGTTCCCGCAGGGCTGTCAGAGCGCAAACTACCCATGGCGTTGCAGGTTATAGGGAAT
>NZ_AFMS01000106.1 GCF_000215485.1 Anaplasma marginale str. Florida | reverse complement strand
GCATATGCTAGAGCAAGCAAGTTCAAATTATCCTTTAAGTGGTTACTTTCCCCGATTAAACCTAATTTGGTGCGCAGCTTCGTGCTTGTTGCAAGTGTTAGTAGAGTGCTCATCATCTTCACTTCATCAGCGCTACAGTTGCCGGAGTTTTTGTCCCAAAACTTTGACACGGTGAGAAACAACCCCTTGTTGTACGCAACGTCTGTGAGCACATTGACGACCTCCCTATGCGAAAGTGATTGCATCTCCCAAGATACTGACAACATTTTACAACAACGGCTGTCTACTTGCTCTACGGAAGAGGCGAGAAGTAGATGTTTGTATATGCAAACATAATTGGCAAAAAACGTGCTGCCAAAACCGCTTGATAACGCGCTGCAGCCGGACATAATCCTGAGTATGTCTGCCCTGGTGCTGATATGACACCTGAATATCAAAACCGGGGGCGCAGATTTTTGCTTTGGAAAGACAATCGCTACACTTTCGGCTCTTTTCACAACATCCTTGAATTGCTGATAGCTACCAAACCTATTCGTGATATAACTTCCAGAAAGCCTAATTGCCGCGGTTGTATCATCGTTAGGGGCCACACACACCGCGTGCGGGAACACTCCTTTTTTAACAACGTACCATGAATAACGTTGAGACATAAAAGTCAGCTTGGTGCCACTTCTGAGCATCCCCTTCCAACCCTTCGGGGAAAAAATATCCCGAAAGCGCGATATTGACCTATCGCCAACTGAAGAATTTATCTTCAAGAGCAAGGCCGGATCACAGCAGCCAGTCATGCGGTATACTGCAAATACCATCATGGAAATTCCCAACGCCAAACCGCACACAAGCGCGGCAGTACCCCGCATGACCGCGGGAGCACGCCATTGGGCGATACCCACACACGCTGCGCTTATCACCACACAAACCGCAAATACTGCGAGCAAAGCACTCACAGCGCATAATATCCCATCTCTCCACGACGAAGATAGGTTGCTTCGCCTTGCTTCTTCAGAGTTTACCAACGCACCTGAATTTGCTATTTGTCCTTCCATATTCACCCCCTCCATCCACTGGCCAAGATAGCACCCCCACAGATTGCGCGGGCACTATCGCACTACTCGCTAGGATATGGAAATTTTGTCGGGCATTTGTGTGTTTAAAAAAGAAATATATGCCAACTTTGGTCTTGGGTAATAATTGTTTAACTATTTAATAAGTGTGCAACATCTCACCCAGCAATTACCACGCGTTTTCCGTGGCGGCGTCGGTAATTAGCAAGGCATTTTTTTTGAAGTTGAGTATTGGAAGTTTAGCGGAGTTTCGGGGAACAATACTTTATATATGTCATGGCACGCAAGCGCAGATTCAGAAAACCCTACCAATATCAGCTTTAGCTTGCCTTGGTAGTGCGCCACATCTCCTACGGCATATATCCTTGTGCGTGCAGTTCTGCATGTAGACTGGTCTATCGGTATATAAAAACTCTCAACTCCGAGACCCCAATTGGCAATCGGCCCGAGTTTTGCTGAAATTCCAAAAAACGGTAATAGAAAATCCGCATCTATGCGGGTTTCTTCTTTAGAGGATATATTCCTAATAATAACCCCATTTAGCATTCCATCGCTGCCTGCAAGCCCAGCAAGTTGGTATGGGACCAACAACTTGATCTGTCCTCGCTCAGCAAGACTTTCCAAGTTACGTAGAGTATTGGGAGCACAGCGAAATGAGTGCCTACGGTGTATTACATGTACTGAATCCGCAACCTCAGATAGGCTTACCGCCCAATCTGCTGCAGAGTCCCCTCCCCCCGCAATTACTACTCGCTTGCCGCGAAATCTTGATACATCACTTACGTGATAAAAAACGGACTTATCTTCATATTCTGTAATGCCGTCTAAAGGGGGACGATTGGGGCCAAACCCCCCGGAACCGGCGGCAATTACAATTGCTCTGCAGCGCACCCCCACTTTTTTATCTGTTACAACAACGAAGTGTTCTCCTTCCTCTAGTACTTGTTCCGCAGTGTGCCCCAGCAGGTAGGTAGGCTTGAACGGGTCAGCCTGTCGTTTCAGATTATTCACCAAATCCCTAGCCAAGGTTACGGGATACGCTGGTATGTCATATATCGGTTTTTCTGGGTACAGCACTGCACATTGCCCCCCCACCTCACTTAGGGCATCGATGACGCAAGCACTCATCCCAAGCATTCCTGCCTGAAAAACAGTAAAAAGCCCGACCGGACCGGCCCCAATAATAGCCACATCGCTAGTAGCGTGTATTTTCACGCCAATCACCTCCTAAAATTTACCCGTCAAACGTACCACTTCTAAGGTGCTGGGTGATGCGCTCCCGAAGATGGGTAAGATGCGGCACTAGCTAACTCCAGAAACTACCATATTGTCGAACCTCAAAGTTGGGGAATTGACAGATCGCAAAAACGACAAATCATTTGCCGCGCGCATGCCAGCAAACATATCTCGCAAATTCCCAGCCACCGTTATGCCGTGCACCGGATGCGTGAGCTGGCCATTTTCAATCATAAAACCAAAGGCGCCCTGGCTATAATCCCCGGTTGTCAGATTGACCCCAGAACCGAAAAGATCAGTTATGTACACACCTTCTTTGATGTCTGACATCAACAACT
>NZ_AFMS01000107.1 GCF_000215485.1 Anaplasma marginale str. Florida | reverse complement strand
ATTGCGGGTGACAGCCCATCAATATGGTCGACATCGGGTTTAGCGTGCAAATTCAAAAACTGCCTTGCATAAGGGGATAGGCTTTCCACATATCGCCGCTGCCCTTCCGCGTATAAAGTATCAAACGCCAGGCTAGACTTACCAGAGCCGCTGACCCCGGTGATAACTATTAACTTGCCTTTGGGGAGATCCAAATCTATGTTTTTAAGATTGTGCTGCCCGGCCCCTCGGATGCTTATCACTCCACCAGACACTACCGGTTACACCTGCTTGCTATAGAGACTAAACTAACAACTTTTTGGCAGCAACGCAACCCCATCAGAAACAGGGTTTTGCACTTCTGTACCGCGCCCAAAACGCACCGTTTTAGCTTTGTTGAGTATGGCGTTAACAAAATTCACCTCTGCATCCTCCAGCGCGTAGGATGCAATATCAACATACTCGTTTATAACAATGCTCTCATTGGTGCTGAAACACAGCAGTTCGCATATACCTGCTCTCATTATAGACAGGCTCACCAGGTTTATCCTGTCCATGGACCAGTTTTTATTGATATGCTCAGAAATTGTGGCGTCAATCTCGGAACACCTAGCGAGCATAGACCGGAGAATTTTGGTCAATAACTTCTTGTCCACTCTTCCCAACCCGAAGACGCCACGCATCTCGCACAGATGCTCCAACAGCCCATCCAAATCCTCCGCTGCGTAGGAAGAAAACATCATGGAATATGCGCCCTGCACGGCAAGAAATCTGGCGGAAGTCTTGCCGGAATACCAGGGAAGATCATCAGATTTGCTGTCTGCTTCCATAAACTTACCCAAGAAACCTCTTGTACAATTCTATCATTCTCAACACAGCCGTGGCCGCGTTACCACCAACATCTTTGCCATTTGGGTCTGCCCTTTCCAGGGCAAGCTCCATGCTGTCGGAAGTTATAATACCAAACCCCAAGGGCACTACATGCTGCACTGCAATATCTCCCAAAGAGGCCGACACGGAGGACGAGATAACATTATGGTGGTTGGTTGCTCCTTTGACAATACATCCGAGTGCTATATAGCCATCATGGCGTTCCCGATCACTCATGATTGCGAATGAGATTGCCGCAGGGACCTCGAAAGACCCAGGTACGGTTATGACCTCATGCTCAACGCTAGCCGCGCCATAAGACTGCAATTTCGCGACTGCACCAGCTATCATGAGCTTGGATATCTCAGGATAAAAATCCCCAATGACTATCAAAACGTTCAAGCTGTTCTGCATGCCCACTCCCATATGCACCAAATACTCTTCTTCACGCGGAATTGTTGACGAGATCTCTTCTATCGAAAATAAAACGGCGCACAAACAACTGCTGCAGCATGGTTATCACATTGCTGCATATCCAATAAAGCACCAGCCCGGCAGGAAAGGAAGAAAATATAAATACAAAAACGTACGGCAGAAACTTCATGACGCCGTAAGGATCCTGGGTAGCTTGGTCTTGCTGGTTGATCTTCTGTTGTAGCACCATGGTTATGCCGAGTATGATGGGCAGTACTCCCACACATATTGGAGGCTCAAACCTAAGTAGCCCGAATAGGTTCAAAAGATTTGCTGTATCATGGCTTGATAAGTCTTGTATCCAGGCGAAAAGCGGGGCATGCCTCATTTCTATGGTAACGAACAAGACCTTATACAAGGCAAAAAACACCGGTATTTGAACCAATATCGGAAGGAAACCAGACATGGGGCTGACACCGTGCTTTCTAAACAGTGCAGAAATTTCCTTGCTGATCCTGACATCATCGGTCTTATGCAATTCTCTGATTCTAGAAATCTCGGGCTGTAGCTTCTTTAGCTTGAACATAGAGACGTACGATTTGCTGGAGAGGGGAAAGACCACAAGCTTGATTGCAATAGTGAGCATAACGATGGCCAAGCCAAAGTTCCCGACAACCTTGTGAAAGTACTGCAACAGTTGGAACACCGGCTTTGTAATGAAGTATAGCACCCCAAAATCCACAGCCTTATCGAACAGTGGTATGTTAAGCCCACTGCGATAATTGTCTAGCACTGCCAGCTCCTTGGCGCCTATGAAAAGCTGTGTTGTGGACTCGGCCTTTCCGCCAGCCGGAATTGTGCCATAAGATCTGCTGAAATCCACCTGGAAATGGTCGACATCATTCCTTGGAACGTGCTTAGCGCGGAAAGCCAACTTGCCTTTGTCGGATGAGGGGACCAAGGCTGTAAACCAGTATTTGTCTGCTAGGCCAATCCAGTGGCTCCCGGTGCCCTCATTCGTTGCGCCAACTCTGGCACCACTGCCTTTTTGCATGTCTTTGTAAGTCCATTCTTGTAGGCCATGGCCAAAGCTCCCTATTGCACCCTCATGAGATATCCAATATGACTTGCCGTCTTGGGCATGCGCCTTATTTATCCTACCATAGTACGACAAACGCAGGTCCTCCCCCGTGGAATTTTCCACTTCTTGAGAGACGCTGAACATGTACGCTCTGTCTATGGAAAATCTCAATCTGAAGACCAGCCCCTGCCCATTGTCCCAGCGGAGGGTAGCTGAGCCCTCACCAGAGGCTTCAGAGCCCTGCTCAACCTCCCACAGCGTATTTTTATCTGGCACCTTCGTTTTGTGTTCAGGGTCAATCCACCCGAATTCTACTATGGAATCTTCCCGAGTGCCCTCTGGCGACATAAGAACGACGTTCTCGGAGTGTTTATCTGTACTCACCTGGTATTTTGTGAGAGAGACATCGTCTACCAAAGCGCCTTTTAGAGATATTGAGGCGCGAACACTGGTGTTGCCCAACCTAACACGCGGCACTGAATTTATTGCATCGACCCTGGGCCTGTATTCTGCAACATCCATTGCCTCTGGGATCAGCGATTCCGAGACCACCTCCCTTTGCTGTTGAGGATATTCCTTAACCAATACTCTCTCATACACAAACCTCCACCCCACCATAACGGCGACAGAGGCTACTACAGCGAGCACCAAATTACGAGCTTCTGACATATACCAAACAATAACGGGTCGCACCGGTGATCTGCCCACATTTTGCTTAAAGCGCCACAACCGGAGGACTGAGGCTAACATATAAAGCACCACAAGGCAACACGGATCTACCGAGGTTTGCACAACAGCGCGACTAAAGTCGCTTACAGGACACGTAATTAGGGAAAACATTGCTAGCAATGCATTCTCACGCCGTATACCCAATTGGTTGTGCCTGTATGACACACGAACAAACTACGGGTCTACAGATTATGCCACGCAGACGCTACACGCCGGCACAACCCGATCTGTGTTACGTAGGGGAAGGCCACAGTACTATTTTGTGTTTTGCTCTGTACTACTAACGGCTTTGCGGGCTTTGGACATTTTTGCTGCGGTGCTACGCGCACTTATGTACGCGTAGTAAATGCCGCCTATTGGTATGGAGACGAAGTATAACACGCCCATCAGGGGGAGTATGACCCACGGGTTTGTGATCGCAAGCACCATCAGCACGGCAAGAATCGTGACTAACATGTAAAACCACCGCCGGGAAATGTTATGATGTTTGGCCGAGATGGTAGGAATATTACTTACGGACAAAAACGCAACAAATGCCAAGTATGCAGAGACTGTGTTTTTATTCAGTATTCTGTCTGATATCCACCGTACGTCTCCATCATAGAATGTCAGCATGACCGGAATTAACGATAGCAACGCGCCTATTGGAGCCGGCACCCCGACGAAAAAACATTTTCGCCAATCTTCCTTCTCGTCCTCGTCGTATAACGAAACATTAAACCGCGCTAGCCTTATGGACATGCACACTACGAATATCATGACCAAGACCCACCCAACCACGCGCATGCTGTACAGTAGCCAAAAATACAGCAAAAACGCTGGGGCAACTCCGAAACTCAAGAAGTCAGCGAAAGAGTCAAGCTGCGCACCAAAGGTTGTGGCTGAATTCAACATTCTGGCCACCCTGCCATCAAGGCCGTCTATCAGCGCGGCAACTACAATAAAAATTACGGCCGGCTCCCACTGCCCAGCGAACGTATATCTTATGGAGGTGAGCCCTGAACAAAGCCCCAGCATGGTGACCATGCTGGGCAGCAATCTTGTTATTGACGGGGAGCAGTGACCAGCCCTCTTCTCCCTAGCTCCGTCACTACTCATCAGATGGTGACCGCAAACTTGCAGGTAGCGAGACTAGCACAAATGTGTGCTGCGGGCAATCTATACCTTATCGAAAGTCAGATCCTTGTGAACAGTAGCCATATCAGCATCAAGTGAGGCGATTATGGTCTCCCCACCCACTACCGTATGACCCTCCGCCACGGATACTGGCATCCCCGCAGGGATGTAAATGTTCATTCTGCTTCCAAACCTGATAATTCCCATTCTCGAACCAAGTTTTGCAGCTTTTCCGGACTCCAGATCGCACACTATCCTGCGTGCCAGCACCCCGGCAATCTGCTCCACCACTATGCAGTGACCACCTACGGATGACTCAATCACTGCCCTTACGCGCTCATTCTCATTTACTGCTCCACCCGAACCTGCAGAGGAGAAACTGCCGGGCCGGTGCTCAACGGACTTGACCACTCCGGAAACAGGTACGCGATTAACGTGCACGTCAAACAGACTAAGAAAGATGCTTATTCTGGTTACTGTCTTGCCATCGTTCAAGGGAGACTCGACCTCCACAATTGAAGTAACAACCCCGTCCGCTGGACTCGCTACCAATGCGTCATTTAACGGTATGACGCGTATGGGATCGCGGAAAAAGTAAGCACAAAGTGCAGTTATCATTGCGAAAATTACGCCCAAGCTCGAAGAGAGCGCGAAACCAATGCACGAACAAAGAAAGGCCAGGCATATGAATGGGTACCCATGCCTGTGAATACTAGGAAAACTCATGTACACTACTACATACCGCAAATAACTCAGATAGATATTAAGGGGTTATTACAAGGATTGCAATTTCTCTGTGCCCAACCATACGTAATTTAAATACCTCTCTATTAACATATAGTGGACACAAATTGTGAATCTCTGTTGCATGCAATCACCATTAGATGAAATTACTGCTTTACACAACTATGAATACTGTAAAACGCGCTACGGTGACGGTTTTTAAACTCATGAACCTGGTGGGTGCACTACGCGCCTGCTGCAGGTAAGGTGGGAGCGGCCTAGTTACCGTCGTTCTGAGTGGTGATCAACCCATAAGGATGTACATCTCTCGAGAACGCTGTTCTGTTGTAGCCTGCTGCGTAGGAATTCGAAATCTACCGCGTTGGCGCACTGGTCCTGGTTTACACAGCTGTAAACAAAGCTTTCCTCGCCAGTTGATGGATTAATATGGCGCTGGATGCACTGTCCACATATTCCCCCCATCATGCACTGCATTGGAGAATTTATTGAGGCCACAATCTTTATTTGCTCTTTAAAACAGGATCGCAACTTTCCTCTCACTGCACTGGAAATTGCGGACATCATGCCGCTGGATCCTACCATGATTATTCTGTCGACTGATTGTAATTTTATCGTAGAGTTTTTTGCGGCGCTATAAGCCTGTATCGCGTCTATAATGTTTCCATGGTGCGATATGTCCTCCGGCCGTTCGTGCTTGATGGCGCCGTCCTCACAGCACCACACGGTGGTGTGCGATGCAGCTTCTATAGAGCGTATTCCGAAAACGCTTTCGAGGCTTCTGTAGCCGGCAAAATACAAAACCTTGCATCCATTTGCTATCAATGCTTTGCCGACTGCAAACAGCACCGCGTTTCCCACACCACCACCTACCAACATCACGTTCTCGTCACTTGGTATTTCGGTCGGAGTGCCTACGGGCCCCATCAAGCTTACTAACTGTCCATCACGCAGTTGGCTGCATAACTTCGAAGACCCCCCCACATCAAGCACCACGACGGTTATTGTGCCATTTTCCTTATCCACAGAAGCCCCGGTCACTGCCACTCCTTCCATCAGAAGCTGTGTATGTTTGGCGTACGGATGGGCGCTACCGAAGTTTTGCAACCTATAAAACTGCCCAGGTTTAAATTTGCGCGCCGCAATGGGAGAGTGTATTGTCAGTTCGACTATATTCCGCGCCGGATAGGTAACAGAGGTTACGTGTGATGAGAAGCACCCACGGACCGACTCCAAAAACATCTCGCTGCTACAGTGTTTGGGGCCCCTCTCCAGCGCCTGTGTTACCAGTTGATACCCGTTTTTTGCGCTTGCTAGTGCCTTGACCACGCTACCTTTATAATAGGGATGCAGGTCTCCGAAGGCGCTTATTGTTTTATCGCGGGAGATAAAAAAGCTTCGCTCATCTAATGATGCGGTTTCTAAGTGATGCCCCGCTTGGTTACACACTGCATCCTTTGTTGGTCTGAAGAGGATGTTACGCTCTTCCAATACGTGGTGCCCCTCGTGCGTACCTACCGCGATTATGGCGCTTCTTGCCGCAATGTGCCTCTCTTTGCCTTCTGCGTCTTTTACCGCAATGTTGGAAACGTGGCCGTACTCGTCTAGCATTATTTCGCTTGGCTGCATACTTTCGGCAAAATACACTCCTTCGGATAGGGCATGTTCGAGCTCTGCACTGTTCAATTTGTATGCGATGGAGGAATTCAGGCTTTTGCGGTAGATGATTGTTACTCCCCCCCAGGCTTGTAGAAGTGGCAGAAAATCTGGCTGCCTTTTTTCTTGTTGTGCCTTTGTTCTCTCTGACCTAATTTCGCGCGCGTGGCTTAGGAATTCGTGGGCAATTGCCCGTTCTTCCTCGCCCCAGCTGCCCTCTACTGCATCTTTGCCCAGCTTTTTTACGAGAGCCTCATACTTCAATAAAAAGTGTTCGACCTGCACTGGGTAGTATGCGAGTAATTCGGTTGCTGCGTCTACTGCGGTTAATCCACCGCCAATTACTACCGCTGGAAGCCTAATTTGTAGGTTAGTAAGAGAGCTGAACTGCGTTGCATTGCCCAGGTGTAATGACATAAGAAAGGCAGATGCCGTCATTACTCCTTTCGCAAGCATATTCCCCATTTGCGGAATTCTGGGTGAGCCGGCGCCCGTGGCGAGAGCGATGTGATGAAAGCCCATGGCGAACGCATCTTCAACGTCTATAGTGCCACCCAGCCGCACTCCGCCGTACATGGTGAAATTTTTTCTCCTTTCAAGAAGCAGCCTTGCAACTTTGAGATAATTCTTGTTCCATCGGGCTGTAATTCCGTATTCAGATACCCCCCCAAAGCCGTATGATGGCCTATCATCCAGGTTTTCAAATAACTCGCTCTTGGCATCTTTGACCAAATCAAAGGCGCATTTTTGGTTTGTTGCCGTGATGCCCGAAAGACGCTCTGGTAGCGCCTCAATTTTTAGTCCATCAATTGCCACCACGTTATGCCCCTCATTAAGTAGGTAATGGGATAAACCAATACCGGCGGGACCAAGGCCTACAACCAAGACATTTTTCCCAGTGGAGTGTTTAGGCAGCACATTTGTGAAGGAAAGTGGATTCCACCTGGTAAACAAAGAATATATCTCGAACCCGTAGCTGAGATTTAGCACATTATCTAATATGTGAGTTTCTATGTAGGGGACGTCCACGGGTTGCTGCTTTTGGTATATGCATGAACGCATACAGTCGTTACAAATGCGGTGCCCAGTCAGCACGCACATAGGATTATCCACCACAACAACTGCAAGTGGCGCCACGATGAGCCCTTGTGCCCTTAAAAGTATTGCCTCGGAGACTTTCACCCTAACTGGGCACCCGCCCATAGGAATGCCGAGCTCGGAGGCCTTCACATTTCCCAGCTTGTCCACAATACCCTTAGAACAGCTGTCGCGTTTTTGTTTATGGCACGTAATGCAGTAGTGTACCTCGCTCAGCGCACGTTCAGATGATGGCGGCTTCGCTATGTTAAAGCCCTCTCTTGCCGTGGAGGTCTTTGCTGTAATTAAATTTAGCCCGAATTTCTGTACCGTGTTTACGGGAATTAGGTTGTTGAAATCCGTCTTGCTTGGTACATGAAACAGCGTGGACTCGCTACCCAAGTGCACCATGTATGCAGCATATTTTGCCGCTACGTCCAGCTGAGGCTCGTACTTTTCTGGCTCTTCCAACCATAGATTCACTTGCTGTGCAAAGCTATACTCTTCAACCGGAATGCTGAAAAATTCTGACAGCGCGTCTGTTATTGTGGTTAAGTTCAACCCTTCCGGGCTACCGTATTTTTTTAATGCATAACGGTGTACGAATGTCCTTTTGCATTTGTGCAGAGCTAGGGATTTTGTGTGGAGCTCCCAATCCCGCCCCATTTCCGCCTCTATGCCGAACAGCTGCGCTATGAATTGTTCCAGTACATATGCCAGCTCTATTATGATTTCCGAGCTCCCGATGCCTTTACTACGCGCGCCTATCAGCTGCTCAAACAATGTGAAGCTGTGCTTTTTTACTGCATTGAGAAACAATCTATCCAACCTTTCCAGGCCCGCGTGGGAGTATAAGCCTTCTTGGCTCACTACATTCACACACCTGGGGTTGTCTATTGTATCTGCGGGAATCTGCCCGTCCACTGCACACATGTGCTCTCTCGGAAAATAATAACCGTGCGTCTACCGCAACAAAATGCGTCCGCGTGCCACAGATGCAGGCCACCCAGCCGGCAAACACACCGGGGTGAGTGCACCTTATAATAGTACGTTTTGCGGACAAACTGCGCCAAGTATATGCTATTGTGCCTGATATTCCAAGTGGTTGCCGTTAGTGCCGGCGGCATCCAGTCCCTGTGGCTGGTGTTTTTGTGGTATTCGGATTTATGGTTAGATAGGTAATTAGCCTTGCCTCTTACCTTAATCATTGTAAATGAAATACAGCGCGATCAATCTTTTAGGATTTTGCCGTGCTTGATAACAAACTGTGTGCCGCACAACCAGCACCGTTACCGGGTGGCTGTGCAGCACTATGTACCCAAGCTTAGTACATCGGAGTAGCTACAGCGATTAACGCGCAGCTCCTCTTGCAGGTGGAGTCGCGCTGGAAGAATCGAATCCGCGCATCAAAGACGAGACATGCTTGCCTTGCTGGGTCTGCTCTCCATCTTTTTGTGAAGAAGTGGATGCGGATCTGCCTGCCTTTTCCGCTGATGCAGGGGATTTTCTTCCCGCCGCCCCTTCTAGATTGCCCATGCTGGGGGCGCCTTGCCTTCCTGTAGAGACCATATCCGAGTAGGAAATCCCATTGCCCATAGCTTTCTGAGCACCGGAATGGCCGCCGATAACTCGCTCGGCCTGCTGCGTTGATTGCCGCTCTGCCAGCATTCTTTCCAAGGTTGGTATGGCCCCTGCAAATGCAGGATTTGCACTGATTTTAGAAATCTTCTGTGTGCTCGCGTCGGCTGTTCTAGACCCAGTGACATCACCATGCTGTTGAGCAACGGAGGCCTGTTGCGCCGAGGTTTTTGCTGCAGTTGCAGGCTTATCGATTTGTGACGAACCATTTCTGGTTGAAAGTACTTTCTTCAACTCATCTACAAACCCCGGGTTTGTGCTCCTGGCATTCTCGTGAACGGGGGCTAAGCCCGGTTTCTTTGCTACTGCACTTGGTGGTGTGGCGCTGCTGCCCACGGTTGGCGATTTCTGCTCAGCTGATTCGGCACGTGCCTTTTCTGCCAGTGCGGCGCTAAATGCAGCTGCCTTGCTTTTGAGCTCATTGAAATCTATTTGTGCGGGAGCAGAAGCAGGGGTGGAAAGTTTAGGAGTGCTAGCCACGACCTTTGGTTTTTCCGCCCTGGAAGCTTCCTGCGCAAACGTGTTTCTGTTTGTGAGTAAAGCGTTCAGCCGGTTGGCAAATTCCGCTCTGGACTCACGTGTTTGGGCGGAGTTTTTGCGTACGTCCTGGATTTCACGCGCAGTACTTTCCGACTGGGCAGAACGTTTAGGGCTTTGCAACCCAGCTTCAGTTACTTGGCCAATCTTGTCAGAGGACATCGCTTTCCCTTGCTGCACGCCAGGTGTAGTGCTGCCAGTGTTCAATGCAGAGGCAGCTACTGGCTTCGGTGCAACAGCTGGTTTCGCTGCAACGGCTGGTTTTGGTGCAACAGCTGGCTTCGCTGCAACGGCCGGTTTTGGTGCAACAGCTGGCTTCGCTGCAGGCGTTGTTGCCCCAGTCTCACGCACGGTACTTTCCGATTGGGCAGAACGTTTAGGGCTCTGCAAGCC
>NZ_AFMS01000108.1 GCF_000215485.1 Anaplasma marginale str. Florida | reverse complement strand
CATATATACTGGTGATTCCGCCAACCTTATATGTAAATCCGCCCATGAAGCGCACCTGGCCATGGTGCCTTGGTCAACCTTTTCGCCGCCGATACTGGCACCCAGGCTAAACCCCAGATTTTGTACCAAAAGCAGGCCATTGGTTCCCCATCTCGCTTCTGCATACAAGGATGAGTAGTCACCTATACGCTTCTTCATCTCTGCAAAGTTGTAACTATGCACAAGCTGTTCTGAGCGGTATGCATATCCGACCTCTGCTGAGAAATTGCCGAGCTTTTTTGTGGTAACTACGTACCTCACCCCGGCAAGCGCGCTGTAGCTTCTGGCGTTTTGTGTGGCAACATCATCGGTTTTTTGGGATTGTAGAGGAAATCTCTCCCCTTCACTGTACATGCCTAGACGTATGCCTAAATCTGCGGTCGCAGATCCTTCACCGCTCTCTGTAGCGGATGCAGACATGCACGGTAGTGCTATGGTCGTGAGCGCAGCATAGCAGAAAAGCCGCGCCCGCCTTGTTATGTAAGATGTCATAGATATACTCTCGAAAAAGGTACGCTGTAAAACGTCGGCAATAATTCTAAATGCTCATTCATACAAAGGGCTACTAACAATTTTATAGAGTGTAATTATTTAACTAGAATAGTAAAAATATTTTCATATTTTTGCGCGGAAAATGCAGCCTCACGCACCAAATAAATACCCATATTATTGTAGCAATATCCGCAATGATGGCCATTATACATAATAATCATATATTCG
>NZ_AFMS01000109.1 GCF_000215485.1 Anaplasma marginale str. Florida | reverse complement strand
TGCTTCGCAGAACCACCCGCAGAATTACCTCAACTATAAAAAGCTCGGATAGCTCGGGGGATTTCTCCTGACAATCAGCCAATTTTCCCGGCAATGCTGCAAAGTCAAGCCCACCCTTGTTTTTGATGACCTCACGCGCCTTCCTCGCTGCCTCTCTACCCTTTGCCGACCTGATAACCCGTTCCACAACGCTCATGGCGAGCTTAGGATTGGTTTCAAAAATGGAAGAAAGCTTCTCAAACACTATACTCTCGACCACCAACCTGGCCTCTGAGCTCACTAGCTTATCTTTGGTCTGCGATGAAAATCTGGGATCTGGCATTTTGATCGACAGAACACAAGTCAACCCCTCTCGCACATCTTCCCCTATGATGGCAACCTTGGCTTTCTTCAGGCAACCCTCGCTAGTAGCGTAATTGTTGACACATCTAGTCAGCGCCGAGCGGAACCCGGCAAGGTGCGTTCCCCCATCTTTCTGGCGAATGTTATTCGTGAAGCACAGCATATTTTCGTAGTAAGAGTCATTCCAGCACATGGAGAGCTCTACAGAAATCTCGTAGCCACTCATCATGCCCTTAAGGGAAATGACTTTAGTCACAGGAGTTTTATTCCGGTCGAGATATTCGACAAACGCCGCGGTGCCGCTACTGCCCTCCTCTAAACTGTTACCAAAGTTTGACTCCACAGCCGGAGATTCTCGCATATCCTTCAGTGTAATAACCACGTTAGAATTCAGCAAAGAAAGCTCGCGAACCCTGTTCTCC
>NZ_AFMS01000110.1 GCF_000215485.1 Anaplasma marginale str. Florida | reverse complement strand
TGCATCAATACCACACTCAAGCCAGAAGCACAACGCCCTGGCTTGAGTACTGAGCCAACTTACCTGTTCTTCCACTCATCAATAAGATCCAGAACGGTACCGTTTTCAAAACCTTGTTCTGGCACATCAATAGTGAGAACCCTGCTCTGAGGTACACAAGATGGTCCACAAGCTGCGAAGCTGACGTTTAGCCTGACATGTCTTACGCCTTCGGCAACTTCAAGCTTTACCGGGAATACTACGGTGCCTGAGTATACATTGCTTTTTAGAGTTTTGTCTGCCGCCTTATCGACAATTTCAGAATGTTTTGGCCAGTGGATGGTATGCTCTTTCACCTCTTCGCTTTCAAATGAGAACACAGTTGGCATGCCGGTGTCCCCTGGCTCCTTAGCGCATATATGCCACCCCGATTCGACGTCAAACGTTACTGCAGCATTCACAACATTACCGGAGACTGAGCCAACGTCGACCTTAGTGTTCACGTGGTTCAAATACTTGCCGCTGTCAGCAGCATGTGCGGCCGACACGCAACACAACAGAAGAGAGAATTGCAACGCTGCCAAACGCATAAAAGTACCCATAGGAAGCCTCATATCACACATTACTAGAGCGTAGGTTATCCTCTTTTTTTTGTTTTTGCAATGATCTGTGCCTACCTAATTTTTTTGTACCACACAGTAGGGGGGCCGTAGCTTTGCTCAGAACCAAGCGCGTTCACATTTCTGGAAAATTTGCAATCCTTGCCGTTGTACTATTGCCCCTTGGTGACACGTGTGGATGGGTCTATACCCTAAAAACACGCAGGTGTTCCACAGCATTTCTGGGTTGCTGAACAAATGGTGGGTATACAGAAAGAGTTGACTAGCTCACATATCGCACGCCTGGGTTGTCGTCATTATTTTAAGATCTGGGTGCACTTGTGAATAGGTACAGTGAGTGGTACCATGGCTTGTGGCAGCGTCAGCGGTAATACTGTGGTCGAGGGACTGAGACTGGATAATGTGTCGCATAAGTACAGGAAGACAGATTTCCTGCTGAGCGTTGACTGCTTTTCCGGAGATAGGGGAGAGGTCATATGCCTACTCGGCCCGTCCGGATGTGGGAAGTCCACAATTCTAAAATTAATTGCCGGGTTGGAAAGGCTGCGCACCGGCGTGATAATGGTCAATGGAAGGGTGCTAAGCGATGCACAAAACAACACGCACGTTCCCACAGAAAAGAGAAATGTGGGGCTGGTATTCCAGCATCCATCGCTGTTCCATCACCAAACCGTGGAGGAAAACGTTGCGTTCGCGGTAAAGGAGCAGGGCAAGGAAAGAAAAACCCAGCGCGCGCTACACATGCTGCGCTTGCTAGGTATGGATAGCCACAGGGGTGCGTACCCCCACATGCTTTCTGGGGGGCAGCAGCAGCTTGTGACGATTGCCAGAACTATGGCCCAGAATCCAGAGATCATCCTGTTGGATGAGCCGTTTTCTAATCTGGATATCATTTTGCGATCTAAAATTAGGGCTGATGTATTGTCCATAATAAGGCGTGAGCGTATTACCACTCTTTTGGTAACGCATGACCCGGAAGAAGCGCTTGAGGTTGCAGACAAGATCTATGTGATACGTGAGGGCAGGATAGTGCAATGTGGCGCCCCGGGCGAAATATACAATAATCCAAAAGATGCACACTTGGCGCAATTTTTTGGGAAGTCAAATTACTTTGAGTCCGTTGTGTGTGATGGAAAAGTTGCAATATCGGGAGTTGGTGATATTGACGCAAGCTCGTTTGGGGACGGGAGCAAGGTGGCTGTGTGTATGCGGCCCGAGGCGATTTTTTTGCGACAGAGCAGCGGAATTCCTGCTACGGTGAAACTTGTAAGATTTTTTAACAGTATGGTATACATAGAGGTACAAGGTTGCGCGTATTGGATGAAGTTTACGGGTTCTGTTTTGCCCGAAGTTGGTGATGTGATATCTGTATCTTTTGATCTGGGCAAGGTTTTGTTGTTCAGGCTATAGTTGTTTGGGGGGTTGCGTATATGAGTTTAGGTCCGTGGCAGATTTTTCTTATATTTCTGATCATTCTAGTGTTGTTTGGTGCTGGTAAATTACCTCAAGTTATGGGTGATCTCGGAAAGGGCATCCGTAGTCTGAGAAAGGAGTTAAAAGATGGCAAGCTGGCGCATAACAACGATGAGTCTAACAATTGACCTGAACAGTCAGCAGTGTGCAGAAGCGGGCCCCTCTTTGTGTATCGTCTTGGTTGGGTGTTTGCGCTGATATGGACATAACTAAGCTTATAAATCTTTTTGCCAAGCTTCCGAGTTTGGGCCCTGCCTCTTCACGTCGCATAGTGTTGCATCTGTTGCGGCATAGGCAGGACGTAATGGTGCCCCTCGCTGCCGGAATTAGAGAGTTAGAAATGCACACTAAGGAGTGCACAATCTGCCACAATTTAGACACCATTTCTCCCTGCTCCATATGTTCCGATAAGGGTCGGGACCAAAGCATTATCTGTGTTGTTGAGGAGTTGGGTGACTTGTGGGCTTTCGAGCGCGGGAGAATATATTCCGGGGTATACCACGTGCTGGGGGGAGCATTGTCTGCCCTCTCTGGTATTGGTCCGGAAGACCTAAATCTGGGTGGAATTGTAGATAGGATTCGCACGCATGGGGTTAAAGAAGTCATCGTTGCAACGAGCAATGACATGGACGGACAAGTGACGTGCCATTACATAGCTCAGATGGTGAAGGGCACTGATGCCAAGGTGACTAGGCTTGCATGTGGCATTCCTCTTGGGGGAGAGATAGACTACCTAGACGAGGGCACGCTACGCGCGGCTCTCTCCTCAAGGTACGTCATTACCTAGCAATTTGACTTTTATGAATGGTACACGCCCCACCGCAGAGGAAACGTCATCGGCTAGCAATTTTGCATTGGACAGGATTGCAACTCCCAAGGCTTAAGGTGCCTCCACCCATTTTTCCTTGTAAAGTCACATCGGGCTAAAATGTCTGGCCCCGTTCAGCGAGGCATTATATTGATCTAGCCACATGCAGCCGCCATGAGTATGCGTGGAGTCACAGGCCCCAACTTTACACAACTGGCAAGATATAGCTAATCACCACGCTGCTGAAGGCAGCTCCGGAAACTGTTTGCGATTGTCTCCATCAGTTCAAAATACCCGTCCGTACCCCGGATGTTGCGTCCAAGCGGATCTAGTGCGCATATTTTTATTTTCTTGCTTACAAGCCTGTAACGAGATGCACTATGCAACGGGTCAGTAAAAATACATCGCACTTCATGCTCCTTTGCAGCCTTTTTTGCGAATGACAACCCCTTTGCGGTAACACTGACTGTATGCCCACTGCCAGACAGTGCGGCCACGAAGTTCAGCCCGAAGTACCTGTCAAAATATTGATAGGCATCATGCTCTGCCATGTACGGTGTGTCTCTGATAGGTGCGAGCACTGCGCTGATTCTGCCAGCCATGTCTTTTATCTTTGCAAGCGCAGCTTCCGCGTTTTGCCTGTAGGCATGAGCATTTTCCGGATCCTCTTCAGAGAGAACCGTGCAGATTTTTTGTACCATTTTGCTGGCGTTATCTGGATCTAGCCATATGTGCAGGTCCTTTTCATGCGTGAAGCGCCCACCGACGGCCCTTTCTGTGAGCAACGTTACCTCATCTGAAAGTTTCACGAGCCTCCTGCCTGCTCTGTTGTCCAGCCTTCTAACGAAGGACTCCAGCCTGTCGTCGATATAAAAAACTATGTCTGAGGAGTTTAGCTTTGCCATGTCGGAGGGCTTGAGCACGCAATCGTGTACGCATGATGCGCCAGTTGTGGGCAACGATGGCTCTACCACCCCATGGGCCACTGCGCTTATCAGAAAATATACGGGATTTATGGTTGCAGCTACCCTTGGAACGGTATATCCTCCTACCGGCAGCAGCACCGTGAGCGCTACCATGAATGAGATCACATGTCGTCTAATCACCAGCATTTCAGGCAGCCCGCAATAAAAGGAGGAGAGTCGAGAGTCTCGTCGAGGCGCGCGATACTCACGGCCGATAGTCTAACACTATTTTACGAAGATAAAAAGGTTATAGATAACGTTAGCTTTTCGGTAAAATTTGGGGAGATTGTAACTATTTTGGGCCCAAATGGGGGCGGCAAGACCTCGTTGGTGCGCGTTCTTGTGGGGATAAACAAGGCATACAAGGGTACAGTGCGTTATTTTGGTAAACTGGGAATAGGCTATCTTCCCCAGAATATCAAGATCAATCGTCTTATGCCCATGACGGTCGAATATTTTCTTCTGCATACCTACCTGGGGAGACGTGCAGTCTCAGATTTGGAAGACTCGATGAAATACGTTGATGTTGAGCGGCTGTTGAAGCGGCAAGTGGCCGAGCTATCCGCTGGCGAAACCCAGTTAGTGCTACTTGCTAGATGCCTGATGATGAAGCCTGATCTTATAATTTTGGACGAGCCTGTGAGCTGCATGGATATTGAAGCGAAGCACAATTTCTACAAACTAGTTGCACGGCTGGTTACAGAGTGCGGTGTGAGCGTCCTCATGACATCGCACGATCTGCACTGCGTGATGTCATGCTCTGACAGGGTTATTTGCGTAAACCACTCAATACGCTGCGAAGGCACGCCCGAGGAAATCACAGAAAACGCAAAGTTTCTGAGCGTGTTTCCGAATAATGTTTAGCGTAATAAAAAGCTGCGCCAGAATGTTGCGCATAGTGACGGCTATTTTGTGCCATGGCATCTTGCCGTACACGGGCTTCCTATCGCTCAGATTGCGTTCAAAAACCCGTGCGGAGAGGTTGTGTATTCTTTTACAAAGCTTGGGCCCAACGTTTATTAAGTTTGGCCAATTTCTTGCTGCTAGGGTAGACATAGTGGGGGAAGACGCGGCGAAGAACCTGCTCCGTTTGTGTGATGCGCTACCACCATTTTCATTCGACGACGTCGTAAAAACGATTGAGTGTGATTTGCGCAGACAGATGGGTAGCATCTTTCGAGAATTTGATACGGTGCCGGTTGCCGCGGCGAGCGTTGCCCAGGTTCATAAGGCAAAAACACTAGATGGTGAACTCAGGGCGGTGAAAGTGCTCAGACCCGGGGTGGAGCAAGATTTCCGCAGGGATATAAGACTTATGCGTCTATTGGCGCGTATTTTCGGTGGGTGCCGCGGGTTGCAGAGATTCCAGCTTGGGCAACTGGTTGAAATGTTTGCGAGCATATGCAGACTGGAGCTAGATTTACGCTTCGAAGCGGCGAATGCGGAGGAGTTGAGGGAGAACACAAAGGCGGATCGCGGGATATTTTGTGTGCCAAAGGTAGACTGGAATTGCACCTCCAAACGCGTTCTTACTTTGCAGTGGGTAGATGCTGTGCCGATTTACGAGATTGACAAATTGCAAGATCGTGAGTCTTTGGCCCGCAATCTGATTTTGTGTTTTTGTAACCAGGTGTATAAAGACAGATTTTC
>NZ_AFMS01000111.1 GCF_000215485.1 Anaplasma marginale str. Florida | reverse complement strand
AGCCACAAACTCGGACAGATGCGCCCCACTCTCTGTGGTGCAGAGCTTCCCGCCGGGACAAATGGCCTCAATCCGCGCCAGAAACTGCAAGGGTGCAATGCCGTCTACGTCCTTAGCAACCTGTGCGCATTAAACCTGAGCTATTTTCCAATGCAGAATCTCTTGAAGATGTTATCCAAAATATCATCCCCATAAACCGCACCAGTGACTTTACCTATCTCCTTGGTAGCCAGCCTGAGATACTCAGCAACAATCTCAGCGGGCATCTCGTCTGTAATATCGGAAATCACTTTAGCAGCGCTTTGTAGGTGGCCTCTGTGCCTTTGTGATGTTATTAATACGTCCCCGGACTTTGGGAACCCGTCTATTGCCCTCTCCTTGAGCGCTGATAATAGGCTATCTACCCCAAGGTTGGTGTGCACAGATACCAGGTAAAACTGCTTTCCCTCTATAATTCTGGTTTCTCCCTCCTTTGCGCTATCAGCCTTGCTCAGCACATAAATGGTTTTACCATCATCCCCCCCTTCAATTGCCTCATGCACACCCAGGTTGCCTGCTTCGCTGTGGGGAAATAACATTATCCTGATGTCAGCAGTTGCCGCCTCTGATTTTGCACGCATGATGCCTTCACGCTCTACAAAATCTGTGCTTTCACGTATACCTGCGGTATCTACAACTATGAACGGATAGCCACCGATGTCCACGTGCGCTTCAAGCACATCGCGTGTGGTGCCGGGATATTCCGAAACAATCGCCATGTCTCTGCGTGCAAGGTGATTAAACAGCGTAGACTTGCCAACGTTCGGCTTACCGAGAATTGCAACCCTCATGCCATGCCGCAATCTCTCCCCACGGTGGCCGTCATCAAGATGCCGCTCAAGGGAGTTATGCAGCTCTTTTACTCTGTCATGCACACTGCGCAGTATCTGTGGTGAGACATCATCGGGAAAATCGATGTAAGCCTCTAGGTCAGACAGTATATCAACAAGGCTGCTACGCCACTCTTCATACAACCGCTCCAAGAAACCTGAGGATTGGGCAAATGCCTGGCGCAGTTGCGCTTCTGTCTCAGAGTTTACAAGATCAGCAATTCCTTCAGCTCTGGTGAGATCGATTTTACCATTCAAAAACGCCCTGAGTGAGAATTCCCCCGGCTCTGCAATGCGAAACACCGTTTGCAACTCTTCGAAGAGCAACCTTATAACTGCCAGGCTGCCGTGCACTTGCAGCTCCACAACATCTTCACCAGTAAAGCTTCCGGGCCCAGGGAAATACAGTACTACAGCTTGGTCTATCGGCTGCCGCTTTTTGTCATACAGGGTTTTGCAAGTAGCAACTCTGGGACGCACCGGCTCTTTTACACCTAACAGTTGCATAGACTTCAAGGCGTTATGCCCGGATATTCTGATTACCGCAACCCCAGATTTACCCATGGGCGTTGATAAGGCGAAGATCGTGTCTGCGCGTGACACCTAATACACCCCTCTGAGGATCTCGTTGATTGCGGTCCGGCTCCTGGTACGATTACACACCTTTTTCACAATTACAGCGCAATACAGAGATGCACCACCTGATGTGGGAGCGCACCCCGGAACCACTACGGAATAGGGAGGCACTCTACCGAAGGTGACTTCCCCAGTTTCTCTGTCAATAATCTTGGTTGAGGACCCGATATATGTGCCCATTGCGAGTACTGACCCTTCCCCTATTATAACTCCATCTACAACTTCGCTCCTAGCACCGATAAAGCACCCGTTCTCAATAACAGTCGGCCTGTTACCGACTGGTTCTAGCACGCCCCCTATTCCCACGCCACCAGATATGTGGCAATTCTCCCCAATTTGCGCACAGCTGCCTACAGTGGCCCATGTGTCGATCATGGTCCCCGCACCCACATGGGCAGCAACGTTAACAAAACTCGGCATTAATACCACTCCGGCCCCAATGTATGCAGACTTCCTCACATACGCGCCAGGCACCGCTCTAATGCTCGCACTTGCAAACTGTGCGGCATCCCACCCAGCAAACTTTGCGGGGATTTTATCACACCAGCTACACCAATCTGACCCTGGAATGCCCATGAAGTTGATGTCATGCGTACGGAAAAAAGCCAGTACAGCTTTTTGCACCCAGCTATTGACCACCCAATCTCCGGAGGCCGATTTTACGCAGGCCCGGATTTTGCCTATATCCAAAAGTTCCAAAGCCGTCTCGCTCGCTCGGCGCAGCTCGTCCTGCGAGCAATTCTCTGCCTCAAAAACACCTTGTAGATATTCAAAATCAGCCTCAGAGTCCACAGATTCATCCACCTTGACACGCTCACCTAACATACACCCATGCTCCATACAACGGTCTCAAGCCGAGCAGAAGTTTCCAAAATTGCAAGGCGCACACTAGGTTCGGTGTCGGCAAACGGATACGAAACCGCCTTCCATTTGGTCAATCATCAGTTCATAACAATGGACACACAGAGAATAATGCGCTATAGTGCACCCGTTGTTACGCGTTACCGGCGCCGATGCGATGAAGATAGAGTGCAAAAACTGCCATGCAACTTACAGCGTAGCTCGCGACAAGATGCCTGCTAAAGGAAAAAAAGTCAAGTGCACAAACTGCGGGCATGTGTGGTTTTTTTCTGCCGAGGAAGGCACAGCTAAATCTTCCAGCACACCCGCTGTAAAGCTCGGCGGCGCAACTAGACGTAGCAGAGGGCGCGAGCCTTTCACTTGGAAGGATGGCGTGCTCATTCTAATGATGTTTCCGCTCATATTTTTCTTTTCTTCCACATTTCAGAAGAAAATTCCTTATAGGTTCAGAAAGGCATACCGCTTTGCCGAAATTTATGACACCTCTCACGTAAGGCTGCAGGAATCTCGGGTCAAGATCCTAAGCGTTGATGGGGAAGAACTAGTAGTAAAGGTAAGCTGGTCAATAGAAAATACAGCGGGTGATGAGCGCTTTATCCCTGGCGTGCATCTCGTTTTTTATGACAAAAATTCCAAAAAAGTATTCTCCCGTAAGGTAGAGGTGAACAAGTACGGGCTCATACCCAGCAACACTAGGCTGCAGTTTGAAAAAACCGTTAGTGGCGTGCCCAGCAACGTGGCAACCTTAAAAGTGAAGGTCGGGAATGTCTTTGAGGTCTTGTTCTACTGAGATGATTCCAGAATTTACCGTAACGGAGATCACTGATCTAGTACGGCAGGTGATGCATGATACGTTCTACTGCATCAAAATTCGTGGAGAGATAAGCGGCTTATCGAGGCCGAGCTCTGGGCATGTATATCTGTCACTTAAAGACGATAATTCTGTCATCAGTGCTGTGTGTTGGCACGGCACCAGGCTTGATGTACAGTTCGAAAATGGGTTGGAGGTCATATGCACAGGGCATATTAGTACCTACCAATCGAGATACCAATTGGTGATTGAAGGAATGGTGCTTGCCGGCCAGGGGAAGTTGGCAGCCATGCTTGAAGAACGCCGCAAGAAACTGGAGAAAGAAGGGTTGTTTGACCAGGCACGTAAAAAGCCGCTGCCCCTTTTACCGCTTAAAATTGGAGTAATAACATCACCAACTGGGGCGGTAATTCGCGACATACTAAACCGCGTGAAGCACAGGTTCCCCTCACATATCATAGTATGGCCGGTACAGGTGCAGGGTTCACAAGCGAGTGCGATGGTTGTGCAAGCGATTTTGGGGTTTAACAACTTGGAAGAGCCACCTGATGTGATAATTGTGGCAAGAGGTGGGGGCAGCATAGAGGACTTGTGGCCGTTTAATGACGAGGAGCTGGCGCGAACAGCCGCCGCATCGAAGATACCCATAGTCTCCGCTATTGGGCACGAAACAGATTTTACAATAATTGACTATGCTGCAGATGTACGGGCTCCAACTCCCACAGCAGCTGTCGAAATCGTGCTGCCGGAAAGACAACAGCTCGTGAGCGATATCGCGCATAAGCTTTCAAAAATCAGGAGCGCTGTTAGAAATGTGCTGGGCGCTAAAGAGCATAGGTTGCTCCAGCTATACGGCGTACTCACCGAAACTAAACACAAGATAAGCGAAGTGGGAAGGAGTGCGCTTGCGCACCAAGAAAAAATCGAGTTCCTTTTTAAGGTGGCTTTGCTCAAAAAACAACAGTACCTTGACAACCTGATCGGGAGGATCGACCGTTACAACAAAGAACATATTATATCGGTGGGTTATGCGGTCATATACGACAACACCGGGCAACACGTGAGCTCCGCAAATGCCGTGGCTCCCGACGACACCATAGTGATAGAGTGGAAAGACGGAAAGCGAAGGGCAGCTATACTGACTTGAACGCTAGCATGCCTTTTATTGCCGGAACAGACATATAACACCTGCTCAATAGCGGACCGTTGCGCCCACGGCATGGTAAAACGCCTACACAAGCGGCAAACGAAATCCTGGCACTACTGGCAGCACCCTAGTTAAATTCCGTGCAGAAGTGTACGTTCCTTTTCAACTGCCAGACCCGGTACACGCAAGCCTTACGCAACACTCAAAAATTGCAACAGGGCACCGCCCCCGGTGGAAACGTATGAAAAGTCTTCCGCAGAATAGCCAGACGCTTTTATGGCGAATATGCTGTCGCCTCCCCCCACAATTGTGCTCACCCCCTTTTCTTTCTTGAGGCACACCAAGTTCCGAATCAGGTCTGAGGTGCCTGTGGCGAAAGCCGCGCGCTCAAAAACCCCCATGGGGCCGTTCCAGAACACGGTTTTACATTTACCCAAAACCTCAGCCACCTCAGCAGAGGTTTGCGTTCCAATATCAAAAATGCAGTCCTCCTCTCCTACATCTTTGTTTTGCTTTGTCTGTGCACTGCAGTCCAGATTGCGCGCAACAACGTGATCTCTGGGGACGATCACACAGCAATTGCTCTTGCGTGCGGATTCCAAAACCGCATGTACGGCATCGTCACAAGGTTCGTAGACCGAACTACCGATCTTGTGGCCACTTGCACGCAAAAAACTGTTTGATAGCCCCCCACCGAGCACTAAAAAATCAACTTTCTGGGCCAAGTTACGCAACATTGGTATCTTAGAAGACGTCTTCGCGCCCCCAATGACCGCGGCAACTGGATGCTCGCTCACTATGTTACCCAGGTAGTGCAGTTCATCTTGCAAATTAAGGCCCGCAGCAGCAGGGAGAAATTTGGTGATCGCGTCAATTGAGGCGTGCATTCTGTGTGAGCAGGAAAATGCATCATTAACATACAAATCTGCCATGGAAGCCAACTGTTTTGCAAAAGCAGGATCGTTCTTCTCCTCCCCCGCATGGAACCTAAGGTTTTCCAATAGGACCACGGACCCCCAAGGCAATGCATTTACAACGGTGCACACCCTTTCACCAAAGCAGTCTCCTACAAAAGTAACGGGTACGCCCAAAACCTCGCTTATGGTGCCAACTAGCGGTTCAAGCGAGAAATCTGCGTCCACACAGCTCGGGCGCCCAAAGTGAGACACCATAATAACCTTGGCCCCAGCTTTGACTAGATAGTCTACCGTAGGCGCAACCCTTTCGATCCTTGTTCTGTCACGCACCTGGCCATGTTCTACTGGAACGTTAAAGTCAACCCTCAGCAGAACTCTACATCCCCGCACACTGGAATTTTGCACCCAGGGCAACGTTCTGATGCTTTTCATCGCCAAATCCAACATGAAGCCGCCCGTAACCGCACGCACGGGTCCTAGAGCACCTCAGGAGTGTACACACGTATACCGCACAAGACAAGTCCTATTGCGTGCTTTCGTTCATTACGCATCATATGCAACGGATTCTAGCAAAACTTGCGTCACATGTGCTCCGCCTACGTCCCACAACTGGCATCTCTCTATGTTGGGACCCCCTTTTTAACGCTATAGAAGCCGCAAAGCCCCGCGCAGTGAGCGCATCTAGCCCCAAAGCAAGTATGAACAAGCTGCCATGAGGTTACGCATTTCTCGCATGTTACACAATCACCAAACCGAAGTAAATGTGTGCCGCGCCACTTGAGCACTGTCATCTCACCATTATGCATTATTTAACTATGGAAAGTGTATGCTTTTGCGGTGAGCAGAGTTCAGTTTTAGGTATAGCCGTATGCAGCAAGATGTACCTGCAGGCACTCCGGGGCACTCCGGCCCTCTGAGGGTGCAGTGGGAGGTGGTGAAGCATCAAAAATACAGCAATGGCAGCTTGTCTCAGGTATCCTGCCTGTATACCATAAAGGTGTACAACATTGAGGGTATGTTCGCCTTCAGCGCGGAGCCTGTGAGGAGCGTGCTACTCAGAATTAACCCCTCTATAGATTGCGTGCTTCTTAACAAGGCAGTTAGCATAGAGGTTCTCGACGGAGTTATGCTGCGCAAGTTTTCCAGCAAAAAGCGCAATTATGTCTCTCGCTTGCAAGACTTGTCCAAATATTTTGAAGACAATCTCGGTATCACGCTTCCAGAAAGTATACGGAAGAGTTTCGTTAAGGAGTTCGGTGAAGCAGCAAAGCTGCTGAAGGGCTCTTTCAGTGTGTAAGCTGACAGTTGAGTGGTTATTGAACGTTTAAGGTCTATGCGCGGCGGCTGCTTAATTCACGCGCATTAACCCTTAAGAAATTAGGATAGATTATAAATTTCTTATCTATCCACCTTATCAATTTCACAATCAGGAATACGTGTGTACGCCGTAGCTGTCGTGCAGCTTCTGCAGCAGTATCAGGTAGTGCTTGCTGCGTTGGTACTTTTTGTCATATTTTTCACAGCAGCGCAGTCGGTGCGGGGTGCCGGCTTCGGACATGCACCCGCAGCGCTTCGTGAGAAATCCACACATGGCCAGTTGGCGCCCCCAGCGCCGGCGTACCCTGCATCACGCAACCCGGCAGAGCCCCCCACCCTCCATGGTGGCACCGAGGTTGCGCCGCCAGACTCCAGGCATAAGCGCGTTTGTCACGCAGATGATCAAGCCCGTGCAACCGCAGCCTTCCCTCGAGCAACACCAGTGCCTCACACGGGGTGCGGTGGCGGCAGTCATTCCACGAAGCAACCTCCGGTAGGCCATATTGCCCCACTATCGCGTGGATGCTCTGCTAAAGTCATGGTGGAACCAAGCGCTAAGTGTGCATTGTATTCCCTAGAGGTGGAACCTAGCCACTGTGAGTTGGTAGAATCTACAGAGGAAGCTATAGAAGTGGTGGAGATCGCGTATGAGCCGTGTTGTATGGACATCAGCGAGCCCGCCCCCAATGAAGCACAGTTCTATGTTGTCGAAGAAGGAGTAATCGACACGGACCAAGAACCGTTCTCCGAGGTAGAATCGGCAAACACCTTAATGTACTGCATCGCGGTAGACCAGGTATTCCCCCACCAAATTGCAAAAATGCTTCAACACGGGTAGAATTCCGCTCCGTGCGTTGGGTTACACAATTAAATCGGGTGTGGGCGGTGGATTTTATCAAAATGCACAGCAATGCGAATGATTTTGTCATAATTGATCGCAGAAGCATTGGAGAAGTGGCCATAGACTACGCGGCAATTGCCCACAGAAAGACCGGCGTTGGTTGCGACCAGGTAGTGACTATAGACAGATCGGACGGCGGCACCGATTGCACAATTACTATCCACAACCCAGACGGCAGCCAGGCGGCAATGTGCGGCAATGCCGCAATGTGCGTAGGCAAGCTACTGATGGATGAGCTGGGCACTACTAGCGCATCTATAACAATTGGAGACCGCGTAGTACTTGCGGAAAAGTCCAAAACTGGCATGATACTAGTAAACTTGGGCAAGCCAAAGCTCGCTTGGCAGGATATACCAATAGCCCACGAATGCGACACGTTGAAGGTCCCGCTGTCAATCCCAGGATACCCACAGCCCGTAGGAGTGAATATGGGCAACACGCACATGGTGTTTTTCGTGGCATCAGTCAAGGACTGTAAGCTAGAAGAGCTGGGACCGCTGGTAGAGCACGATGCCCTATTCCCGCAACGCACCAACGTATGTGTGGCAGAAGTAGTAACCAGAAGCAAGATTACCCTCAGAGTGTGGGAAAGGGGCACTGGCGAGACGTTTTCCTGTGGCAGTGGATCCTGCGCTGCGCTCATCGCGGGCGTAAGATTGGGAGTCACGGAAAGGAAATGTACGGTTAGTATGCCCGGTGGAGATCTGTTAACAGAATGGCAAGAAAGTGGTGATACCGTGGTCGGTAGTGGTGTTACTGAGTCTTTTCGCGGCGTTCTATAGGCAAATTGCAAGTTTTCTGATTACAAATGCAGCGTGTGCGCGCTATAATCAGGGTGTGGTGTGGAGCTTTGTGTTATGCAGGGACTTTCTTCCGTGGACAAGGTGGCGGCGTCAATGTGTGTAGTGCCGGCCTCCATGTGTGTTTTCGCGGCGTGTGTAGCCGCGGTGTTGATAAAAACTCTGGGCACTAAGTCCGGGGCCTCTCTCGAATCTCCGTTTGCGGGGTTTTCCGCATGGGCGGTACTTACGGTGGTGACGTTGCTGTTTTTCACGCTTCAAGCGCTGGAGCGTGCCTGGTATGTTGTGTCTGTCACAGCCGCTCAGTATAGAAGTTTTGCCGCAGTTATGGCTTGGTGGCTGTCTTTAGAGGGGAGGCACAAAACAAAAGAGGCTCTGGCGGATGGGCGCGCTGTGCTTATGGATTACACCGATGGCAGCTTCTACCGCAGAATAGATCCCAAAGAACCTGATCCCCGTCCCTGTAAAGGTAACATGAGACAAAGAGTGGGTAGCGTGCTTTGGTTGCTGGATGTCACGGATTCTGTTGCACACCAAAGAGAGCTTTGCAAAAACTCAATTTTGTCTTAGAACTTACCGACGGCGTTCGCGGTTTTTTGGGTGTGGAGAGTTTTGTCTTACCGGTTATAGTATGAGGAAAATCCTTTCTTTCTTCGGCGATGGCCTGGGGTCATTGTGCTCGAGGGTTTTTTGTTCGCTCCCAGGTACGGGGGAGGTTGCTGAACTCGTAAGAAGCAGCCGCGCGTCAGCCATGGAAAGCATTTCCTCCTTAAGGGATAAGTCTAAGAGCCTACTCTTCACGAATATGGATTTAGGGTTGTATCACTTTTATAGGGGCAACGTACAAGACGCAAAAGCAAGATTCTGGCTCATCAGCTTGGTAAGACCAAAACTTCCGGACGCTTATTACAACATAGGCAGGTGCCACCTGGTGCTGCGAGACATACACAGGGCGGTAAAAAGCTTTGAGAAGGCGTTATCGCTCGACAAATCGCATCAGGAGTCTATGTATTATCTACAAAAAATAGAAGCTCCCGAAAAGGTGGCTGAGGTACCGGAAAACATCATAAGACAACACTTTAACTACACAAGCGAGTACTTTGTTGAGTATTGGCTAATCGCCCAAAACTACAGGGGGCACGAGTACGTGCGGTCCCTGGTTATGAATTTCCTGGGAGACAGGATTGCCGAGCTGGATGTTCTAGATCTAGGATGCGGCACCGGCGTTTGCGGGCAGTTCCTGAAGATGAAGGGGGTGGGCCGCCATATAACCGGAGTTGACATATCCCGCAGGATGCTGGACATTGCGAGAAAGTGCTTCGTAAACGGGAGGCAGGCATACAATGAACTGCTCTGCATGAACATGCACGAGTTTCTACGAGACAACAACAAGGAGTATGATGTAATCATCCTAACTGAAGTACTGCACTATTCAGGAAAGCGCTTAGGCGAGATTTTGGAAATGTGCAGTAAGGCTCTAGCCAAAGGAGGCATTATTGTGGCGCTGGTGCGCGAAGGTACCGGACAGGGGTATCGGTTCGTCAAGGAGGGAGATTTCTTTTGTCACTCAGGTGCATATGTTCAACAACAAGTGGAGAAATTGGGCTTGCGTCTAAGTTACGTTAACCGTTGCAAAATATACGGAGACAGGGTCGATGGGCTGCTGTTTGCTATATCTCATGGTGATGACGCTGCAGCAGCACAGCGGAAGAGTGGTGGGGCAGATGCTGCTGGCGCTGTGGGCACCACCTAGCGGCTGTGGTTATTGACAGACAAACCCATTTTGCGTTACCATTGGTCCGCATTTGTCGCGGTTGTGGTGGAAATGGTAGACACGCAGCGTTGAGGTCGCTGTGGCTATAACAGGCCTTGGAAGTTCGAGTCTTCTTAACCGCACCATCTCGTGGGTCTCAAGTGAATTTGATAGGCAGAGTTTTCGGCTTTGGCAACAATCTGG
The DNA here is from genome assembly GCF_000215485.1 of Anaplasma marginale str. Florida. GTDB lineage: Bacteria > Pseudomonadota > Alphaproteobacteria > Rickettsiales > Anaplasmataceae > Anaplasma > Anaplasma marginale. The sequence continues at coordinate 7,567 of NZ_AFMS01000111.1, read as the reverse complement.
TAGAGAGGGCGGTGTTGGAGATAAGGCGCTGCGCGCCGGTTATCCTCCACAAGAGCGGCAGGTATGCGTTGGTTTTCCCTAGCGAACTGTTGGAGGACCACTCCTTCGCCACATTAACCGAGTTTTCCAGTAAGTTGTACCTACTGCTAACTGGCAGGAGAATGGCTGCAGTCGCAGGTGGGCGTGCGCTGTCCAGGGTGCTGGCAAACGGTTTCACACTAGCAGATATTGCAGCTGCGCTATCTACTAGCACAAGTCTGCCACCTGGTGTGCAGGTTACAAGCAGCAGTAGCCCGTTAGATGGCCACGCGATAGACCTAATGAAGCTAGCAAAGTTGCTTCCTTCCGCTCTGATCGCAGACATGGAGTTTGCGCATGATGGGGAAATGGAGCAGTGGTGCGCGCAAAATAACATACTGTGTTTGGCATGCGATGCACTGTCTGGCTATCGTAAGGAGTATAGCTTGCGCGAGGTTTGCCGCTCTGATCTTTGTCTGAACAACGCACCGGCTTCTAAGATACTTGTGTACAGGTCAAACTTAGGAGAACCGGAACACTATGCAATTATCATAGGCGATCCAAGCTTTGAGAACCCCGTGGTAAGGTTGCACTCGTCGTGCTACACGGGAGATCTACTGGGCAGCATTTCGTGCGACTGTAGAGGCCAATTACTGCACACCATACAGTTCTTGGGCAGTGGAAGTGGCGGCATAGTGTTATATATCTCTCAAGAGGGAAGAGGAATAGGGCTAGCGAACAAAATACGCGCCTATAACTTGCAAACGCAGAACGCTCTGGATACCGTAGACGCGAATAGGTTTCTTGGATTCGATGATGACGAAAGAGTCTTCCTGCCAGCAGCGCGCATTCTTGACGAGCTGGGAATCTCAAAGTTTCAGATGCTAACCAGCAACCCCAGCAAGGTATCTAGTATGTGTGATCATGGATTCACTGTCACAAAAATGATACCCCTTTCGGTCGGAACTCACGAACGCAATATTGACTACATAAAAACAAAAATAGAACGCCTAGGGCACGTTAATTGAGGATGCTTTTCCTGTTAACTTGATGTAAATAAAAGCGTTGTAGGTTGTGTTCGTGTATTATGTGGGCTTATCATCGGGTAGGGTATCCCCCTTCCTAGTCTAGTTTCGGCGAGTTTGTATGGGTATGTTCGGTTTCGGTAAGAAGGGTGCGAGTGCCGCGGTTTCCGCAAGTACTGATGACTGGTATCATGACAGATACAGCTCAGTTGTGGTCCAGCGGAACGTTTTGCTTCTTTTGGTAGTGTTGTCCGTTTTCTGTATTGCAGTAAGCACTTTTGTAATTTTCAGGATAGGAAAAACAAGGACAATCGAGCCGTTCGTAGTTGAAATAGAAAAGAAGTCGGGGATCACCACGTTAGTTAACCCGATCACGGTAAAGCAGTACTCCGCTGATGAGGTCTTGGGTAATTACTTCATAATTGAGTATGTGCGGGCGAGGGAGCTGTATGATCCCAACAATTTCCAGTACAACTATTACACTAAGGTGAGGTTACTCTCCTCCCAGGAGACTTATAGCGAGTTCCGCAACTGGATACGTCCTAGCAACCCCTCAAGCCCAATGACGCTGTACTCGGACGCAGTATCCGGCAATCTGAAGGTGCGGTCTTTGCAACATCTTAGCACCGGAAATGTGCAGATTAGGTTTTCCTTGGAGTTTAACAACCACAATGGGTCTATCACCAAGAGAGACAGAATTGCCACTCTCGCCTTTAGGTACTCTTCGCTTGAGATGAACGATCAGGATAGGCAGGTGAACCCTCTGGGATTTCAGATTACTTACTATAGGGCGGACGATGAATTTCTATAAAAACTTGCTTGCGTGCTCGGCTCTACTGACCGTTGTTTTTACAGGAGGTGTGGCACAGTCTGCCGTAAGCGGTGGTGCACCTGTGTCTGTAGACAGTAGGATCAAAACCTTTGTATACAGCCCGAACGAGATATTTACCGTTGTGTTTAACCACGGGTATCACTCGTTTATAGAGTTCTCCAAAGGTGAGACCATAAAAGTGATGGCTATGGGAGACAGCGTTCACTGGAAGGTAAAGCCCGTAGATAACAAACTGTTCATTATGCCACTGGAGAGGGAAGGCAAGACAAATATGCTGGTAGAAACCAACAAAGGCAGGAGCTACGCTTTTGATCTTGTTTCAAAGTCTGCTGGTCCTGATGCCGCGGGGTATAAAGAAGTGGCGGATGAGCTCGGCAGGGTGGACTCCCCCCTGTTGGATATGGCCTACGTGGTGCGTTTTTACTACCCGGATAATAACAGGGAGTTCGATCTAAAAGGGGCCGGACTGGCGGACTTGTCTGCTCCGAGCTTGGCAAAGAACCCCAACAGTGGCGAGGTTACTGTGCGCCCGAATGCAACTGGCAAGAATTATGTATACTCTGCAAGCAGCGCTGATGCAACAATAGTCCCTGTGAAAACTTTTGATGATGGGGCCCTTACATATTTTCAGTTCTATGACAATAACAAGGTGATCCCAAAAGTGTTTTCTGTGGGCAGACATGGCAAAAAAGTGCCATGCAGGATGTTGCTACTTAAGGGCTATGTAATAATCGAAGGAGTCCACAAGCGGCTGTACCTTGACTACGGCAAGAGTGGCGTCGAAGTAGTGAATACGGTGCTTTGATCAATAGTTGAGTTTAGGGATGTCAGACGAAACCAAGGATAATAACTACGGCGATGGCGTAGAGGAAAGCGTCAATGTAGTGGGGGTGCACAAAAGCAAGAAGCTTTTTGTAGTCCTGGTAGTGTGCGCTATAACCGGAATGGCCTATTACATGTTCTTTCGTGGCAGCGGTACCACAGAAACATCTGAGGAGCCGCAACCGGTTATTGAGAAGCAGGATGTTGACAAGTTGCTCAAGGAGTCCGAAGCTCCAGCCCAGGAAACTGCGCCGAGAATTTTGACTCCTCCACCTAAACTGCCTGACCTACCTCCTTTGGTCATGCCTACCGCGCCTGAGCTCCCGACGCTGGCCAGGATAGCCAAAAAGAAGAAAGAGGAGCCCGTGGTTGAGGAAACCAAGGAGATTTTACCTCCAGCAGCAGAAAGTTTCTTTGAACCCGAGTTGCAACGTCGCCCGATGGAGGACGATGGGCCACCGCAGCATATACCTATGCCGTACCGGCCAGGTGGGGGAGCTATCCCTGAGCCCGTGCCTTCCTTCTTGGGGTACGATAGAGAAAAACGCGGTACGCCTATGATCGTCCTGGGAGGGGGTGGTGATGGCGGCCCAAGCGAAGATGGTGGCGGACAAGGCACTGACAGCCGTTTTAGTACTTGGAGCACACTGGACGGCACTTCGTCCCCTAGCGTTAAGGCAACCAGGGTAGGCGATCCTGGATATGTGATTCTTCAGGGACACATGATAGATGCAGTTTTAGAGACCGCTATAAACTCAGATATTCCCGGAGTGTTGCGGGCAATAGTATCTAGGGATGTATACGCGGAAGCGGGCAATATGGTCATGATACCGAAAGGCTCTAGGCTGATAGGTAGCTACTTCTTTGACGCATCCGGCAATAATACGCGGGTGACTGTGAGTTGGTCTAGGGTCATCCTGCCTCATGGTATAGACATCCAAATTAACTCAGCCGGTACTGATGAGCTGGGTAGGAACGGTAGCGCAGGGTTTATTGACACCAAAATGGGGAATGTCCTTACGTCCACGATTCTGCTTGCAGGGGTTTCCATGGGCACTGCTTTTGTGACCTCAAAAATACCTGCTCTGCAGTCTGAAATCAAAGACACTACCGAGGAGAAAGGTGAGAAGAAGAAAGAGGAAAAGTCATCTACCCTACCGGTTAAGATCGTTTCTGATGCCGTAAAGGATTTCTCTGAATCTATGAAGGCTCTGATTAAGAAGTACGTAGATACCAGCAAGCCTACCATTTATGTTGACCAGGGAACTGTAATGAAGGTATTTGTAAACCAAGACATAGTGTTCCCTAGGGAGGCGGTGCGTAGGTAGTGGCCTGGCTCAGGTCTGGGCGCGTTGTTTATTAGTGTGGGGTGTTGTGTGCGCATATGACAGCAGGATACGCAGCGTTAGAAACATACTTGGAGCCCCTGCAGAGCATATTCGCGGAGGATGGGGTCAATGAGATCTCGATCAACAGGGAATGCGAGGTATGGGTAGAGAACAGGGGCGATATACGGTGTGAGAGGATTGAAAGTCTAACTCTGTCGCATCTAAAAGCACTCGGCAGGTTGGTAGCACAAGCAACCGAGCAGAAATTGAGTGAGGAAACGCCTTTGCTGTCGGCTTCTTTGCCCAACGGCTTCCGCGTGCAGGTGGTGTTTCCCCCCGCTTGCGAGGGTGATAAAGTCGTATTTTCCATAAGAAAGCCATCGACGGTGCAGTTGTCGCTCGATGATTATGAAAAAATGGGTGCGTTCTCCCATGTGGCCCAGCAGGGCCGCAAGGCTATGGACGTAAACAAGCAGCTTAGTGAGCTCCTGGATAGCGGGGATATCAAATCTTTCATAGAGCTTGCGGTGCTGAGCAAAAAAAACATAATCGTCAGTGGAGGTACGTCCACTGGGAAAACTACGTTCACAAACGCGGCGCTGCGGGTCATCCCAAAGGATGAAAGGATAATAACGGTGGAAGACTCTAGAGAAATAGCGCTAGACCACCCCAACAGGGTACATCTATTGGCATCCAAGGGCGGCCAGGGGCGCGCTAAGGTCTCTACACAAGATCTCATAGAGGCCTGCTTGCGTCTTCGTCCAGATAGAATAATTGTGGGGGAGCTCAGGGGGGCTGAGGCGTTTAGCTTTCTCAGAGCCATAAATACCGGGCACCCGGGTTCCATCTCCACCTTGCATGCAGACACGCCTAGAATGGCTGTAGAGCAGCTGAAACTTATGGTAATGCAAGCGAGTCTAGGGTTGCCGCCAGACCAAATAGTAAGTTACATTACCAACATAGTAGACGTAATTATACAGCTGAAAAGGGAGTCTGGAGGGGTGCGGCACGTCGCGGAGATTATGTTCACTAAATGTTCACAAGGCAATGATTAAGCTTGGTGTAAAATTGCCTACGGCCGGGGTCTCCTTATTGTTAAGCCATGCACAGTAGCTCTAATCACATACGTAACATTTTGGTGTTCTTCTTCGGGATGTTTTTCCTCCTGGAGTTCTGTTTTTACATCTCGGGGGCACTTTTTGTTCTTTCAATGTGGGGTCTTGAGTACCTGGATTTCAACGCTTTGAACCCCAGTATATCAGACTTCCCCATGAGGTTATGGCCAACAATTTTCAATTACATCCACGGGTGGTGGGCCGACCCCAAGTTATATGGGGTGTCTAATTCGCTGAAGTTGTGGCTATCCTTCGCGGCACCGTTGTGTATAGTGGGCACTGTCTTTTGGAATCTGCGGCACATTCTCCTGGAGTGGCGGCCGTTTCGAAAGAAAGAGGCCTTGCATGGTGATTCCAGATGGGCGTCGGAGCGCGATATACGTAAAATTGGCCTCAGAAGCAGGAAGGGTTTGCTGCTTGGAAAAGACCAAAGGGGGTATTTAGTAGCAGACGGCTATCAGCACGCATTGCTTTTTGCGCCTACAGGGTCAGGTAAAGGTGTGGGGTTTGTAATACCCAATCTTCTGTTCTGGGAAGACTCGCTCGTGGTGCATGACATCAAGCTGGAGAACTACGACATCACGAGTGGGTGGCGCAAGAAGATCGGGCAAGAAGTTTACGTGTGGAACCCGGCACAGCCCGACGGCGTTAGCCACTGTTATAACCCTCTAGACTGGATTAGCAAAAAGCCCGGCCAAATGGTGGATGACGTGCAAAAAATTGCGAACCTCATCATGCCTGAGCAAGATTTCTGGTACAACGAGGCGCGGAGTCTTTTCGTCGGCGTTGTTTTGTATCTGCTTGCAGTGCCGGAAAAGGTCAAATCATTTGGTGAAGTCGTGCGCACAATGCGCAGTGACGATGTGGTTTATAACCTGGCCGTGGTTTTGGATACCATAGGGAAAAAATCCATCCAGTAGCATATATGAACATTGCGGCCTTCCTCCAGAAGGCCGATAAGGAGCGGTCAGGTGTGGTCTCAACAATGAACTCATCCCTGGAACTGTGGGCCAACCCCTTGATTGACACTGCAACCGCGTCTAGTGACTTCAACATTCAGGAGTTCAAGAAGAAGAAGATCACAGTATACGTGGGCCTCACCCCAGATAACCTGACCAGGCTCAGGCCTCTGATGCAGGTGTTTTATCAGCAGGCGACCGAGTTTTTGTGTAGGGCGTTGCCATCGGACGATGAGCCCTATGGGGTGTTGTTTATGATGGATGAGTTCCCCACGCTAGGAAAAATGGAGCAATTCCAAACCGGTATCGCGTACTTCCGCGGCTATAGAGTTAGGCTGTTCTTGATAATACAAGATACCGAGCAGCTGAAGGGTATATACGAAGAGGCGGGTATGAACTCCTTCCTCTCAAACTCTACTTATAGGATCACATTTGCGGCAAATAATATTGAAACTGCAAACTTGATTTCTCAGCTCATAGGTAACAAAACCGTGAGTCAGGAATCGCTGAATAGGCCGAAATTTTTGGATTTGAATCCTGCATCGCGTTCTCTGCACATTTCAGATACTCAACGGGCGCTGTTGCTTCCACAGGAAGTGATCATGCTACCGAAAGATGAGCAGATTTTATTGATCGAATCTACGTATCCGATCAAATCGAAAAAGATTAAGTACTATGAGGATAAGTTCTTCACTAAGAAGCTACTCAAGAGCACTTTTGTCCCGACGCAGGAACCTTATGATCCAGATGCGGCACGGGGAGGAGTGGACACAGTCGCTGAGGATGTGCCTACATCTGAAGAAGGAGAGCAGCAGGCTGCCATTGCTCATGAAGAAAGCGCTCAGGAGGCGCAGCAACCCCAAGAACAACACGGTGATGAGGCTGGGTACGACGAATTCGGAGATTATCCACAAGACTATGACTACAGCTCAGAAGATGATGAGTACATGGAAGGTCTGGATGACATAGAAGGAGAGGATGTACCACTAAACGGAGAAGGCCTGGACGATATAGGTGACGAAGACAGCTACCCGGAAGATCACGTTAGCGACGAAGGACATCCGGAAGAGGATGAACTCTCTGCGTATAAAGAAGAGCCCACCGATAGTGAGCTGCAAGATGCCGAAGATGGGTATGGTGGCGGAGATGAAGAGCCGTATTACGAGGAAAATGACGGTGGTGAGCCGTATGAGGCAGATGAAATACGCGGTTCAGAAGGCGGGGTCACTGACGTGTATCCGGAGGAGGATGAACCCCTAGCATATGAAGAGGAGCCCACTGATGGTGAGCTGCAAGATGCCGAAGACGAGTATGGCAGCGGAGATGAAGAGCCGTATTATGAAGAAAGTGGCGGCGATGAGCCGTACGGGGAAGACGAAACATACGATGACGAAGATACACAACCCCCCCGTCGCGACGGCAAGCAGCGTGATGATGACAACCCGTAATGAGCTCTATAGGCCAGGCT
>NZ_AFMS01000112.1 GCF_000215485.1 Anaplasma marginale str. Florida | reverse complement strand
GGTTTACCCTGCCGTGGGTTATACCGCCTAGTGGTTTACCCTGTACGTATATACGGGCTTCTGTAGCGCATGGTACAACTGTGGATAGCAAAGCCCCGACTGGTGCTGCAGTTCATGACGGTCTGTGCAGACGAGGAACCCTGTAAATCACCGCCACCCTTTAAGCTCACTACCATCACCAAACTGATCAACGACACCGATACCTACACAACGCGGCCTCATCTGTAAATTTAACTTGGCACCAACTTCCTGCCCAGCGGGCACGCCCGCACATTACCTACAATACAGATAGCAATGCCTCTCCCCACTATATTCTTGGTACGCATAATGCTTTTCACTTACACACGTTGTATATCCATGCACCTAGTCCCTATCTCCGAACTCCCGCTGCCTCATCTCCCAACCAATGCCAACACAGCTCTCTGCACCATCACTGCCTAGCAGTGCCTTTATAACTGATACAGTCAAAGCGCTTGGTACCACCTACATAACAAAGCCACTATCTATACACTCCTGGCATCCCAGTCTAACTTGGTACCACACAGCATCTCCCAACCTCTGGTACCTCCTCCTGCCCTTGGCACTCAGCCCAACTTGGCACGACCACCACAGCTCTCTGCACCATCACTCGGCACTTCATCTCCTAACCTTTAGCTTTGCTTGGTGCCGGTCTTGACTTCCTTATAACTAGCACAGCCAAATCGTGTCCTTCACTACCCCTGGCACTCAGCCCAACTCACTACCAAGGCCAACACAGCTCCCTGCACCATTAACACACTTTAAGTTCTTGGTACCACCGAC
>NZ_AFMS01000113.1 GCF_000215485.1 Anaplasma marginale str. Florida | reverse complement strand
CCCTTATCGCTACCGGGTCACTCATCGTATTAATCTGCGCCCTGAAATATGTGGCACCAGCATTGGAGACGCTATACCATCCAAGATGCTTCCTAAGAATCTTCACGCCTATGTCCTTCCCGTAGTAATCTACTGCACTATCGTAATGCTTTAGCACTATTCAAGTTTTTCGTCCGCCGAAGGCTCAGGCAATGCCTCCCCTGTTTTCATAAAGTGCAGTGCCTGTTTTATGAGCCAAGGCTTGCCGTACGCCCCTCTGCCAATCATAACCCCGTCTGCACCGGAAAGACTTAACGCACTGGTTATGTCTTGAAGAGTGCGGATATCTCCATTTGCTATCACTGGTATCTTAACACAATCTTTCACGCACTTGATAAACTTCCAATCTGCAGTCCCGCTGAACATCTGGGTCCTGGTTCTCCCGTGTACTGTAACCATCTGTATACCAACGTCTTCAGCTATTTTTGCCAACCTGGGTGCGTTCAAATCTGTTGCACTCCAGCCCATACGCATCTTGACGGTCACGGGAATGGTCACCGCCTTTACCACGCTCTCCATTATTTTTGCAGCTTTCTCCTCGTCTTTCATAAGCGCGGAGCCGGCATGGCCGTCTACTATCTTTTTCACCGGGCAACCAAAATTGATATCTATCGACCTTGCGCCCATATCTTGGTTAATTTTTGCTGCTTCCGCCATAATCTCAGGCACGCATCCAGCCAACTGTACGGCAGTGTTTGCCCCAACGTCTGATTTTTGCAGACTTTGCCGCGTTTTTATTATCATAGCCCGACTGGCGATCATTTCAGAAACTAAAAGCCCTGCACCGAATTCCCCGACGATAGACCGAAAGGGCATGTCAGTAACGCCTGACATTGGCGCCAAAATTACTGGGCATTCAGATATAAGCTGTCTCATTGGCAATTTTATGAGCTGTGCGAGCTAGATGGTATCACCATAACCATGGATGTAGCAACACCGAACAAAACATCGTACGATGAGTGCTTAAGATTTTAATATTGACTTGTAGTTGTGGCCATGCTAGAGGTGGGCACATCCAGGAGTGCAGGGAGTAATGTCTAAGTACCAAATAAACGCTCCGGCGAAGATAAACCTGTTTCTCCACGTAGTGGGCAAGTCTACATCCGGATATCACGTTTTGGAGTCTGTTTTCGCCTTCATCAAGCTGTATGATACGCTCGAAATTGAAATTGGGTCAAAGAACAGGGGCGTGGAATTTGTGCAGTTTTCAGGAATAAGCAAGCACGATAACACCGTGCAGAGGGCTATAGGGCATCTGGTGAGGAGATGTGCTCCAGGTGTTGCCAAGAATGTATACGTTAAAGTTACCAAGAATATCCCCGTGTCTGCGGGGCTGGCTGGTGGCTCTGCCGATGCAGCGGCTATTATACGTCTACTTGGCAAAAATTGGGGTATTAGTGAAGCTGGTATGAACGGCGTTGCAGCATCTGTAGGGAGCGATGTTCCCGTGTGTTTACAGTCCAGAACGGCATTTGTTTGCGGAATGGGGGAGAATGTAAAACTCTTGCCACATGCCAGGCTGCCAAACTACGTCGTATTGGTGAGGCCGAATGATGTATACTTAAGCACTAGAAGCGTATTTGACGCCTATGCTTGCAAGGAATTTTCGAAGAGTATAGGTAACCCACCAGAGGCTTCTGACGGCTTGCTAAGCCTAGTTATGCAGTCTCGCAACGATCTGACTGACACTGCGATATTACTTGTACCTGAAGTGAAAAAAATCCTGGCAGAATTACAATCTTTGGGAGGCTGCATTCTTTCCAGGATGAGCGGCAGCGGGGCCACATGCTTTGCACTGTTTGAGGATGGCGAAGCCGCAAGCGATGGAGTGAGATACCTAAAAGGCCGGCACCCAGAATGGTGGGTGTACGAGACTGAAATCTCCCAGTAAACACCGGCCGGCGGCCGCAGCTGCTTCACACCTCATGCGATGACCTCACACGCGGCCACGCACCCCGGCCTTGAACTCCGATTTTGCCGCGAGCCCGGCCTAACCAGGCTCACGTGTCAAATACCTACTCAGCAGTTGACTGCTCACGCATCCACTGAGCGAGAGATGATCTCCAATCTACGAACTCCCGGCTGGGGCCTTCACCGTGCTCAGGAACGTCTGACGGTGGAAGCTCGTGTGCTTGATGTGCCAGGGATGACACCCAATCTGCAAATTGCCGACTACGGGTTTCCGCATACGCAGTAGACTCAGGCGACAACGGCTCATGCTCTTGCATTGAGCCAAGCGTTGATTCTTCTCCTAAAGTTTCCTGATCGGCAAAAAGTGCGCTGATAATGGCGTTGTAATAGTCCCCCAACACGGAAATGGCACACGCGCCCATTTCATAAATGGCATCTAGAACATAATGATAGTAAGAGTATTGTGACGGGGCTTCCTGGGTGTTGACATCACCAGCGTCTTGCAAGCCACCTTCCGCATTGATTAGGTTACCTTCCATACCGACTCCAAACTAGAACAGCCTCTCGGATTGTACATCCCGTTTCTTTTGCGCGCAAGTGTTGGCATAAAGGCCCCTGTAGCCGTAACTTGGGGTAGCTATGACGTATATGTGAAGATGCATGTCTTTTTCTGTGCAGTTCCTC
>NZ_AFMS01000114.1 GCF_000215485.1 Anaplasma marginale str. Florida | reverse complement strand
CGCAGTGCTGTCTGGAGCCTAGATTTTCCATTTTAAAAGGTCAGCTTGCGGAGCTAGAGAGAGCACTTGCAAGCTTTATGCTAGATATGCACACCAAGGAGTTTGGGTATACAGAAATATCACATCCGGTCTTGGTGAACGAGCGCACAATGTACAACGTGGGTCAATTACCAAAGTTTCACGATGATTCTTTCCGCACTACAAACAACTTCAGGCTTGCACCGACCAGTGAAGTTGCACTGGCTAATCTGGTATCGGGAACAACGCTCCCACGTGACTCCTTGCCGATGAGATTTACGGCATATTCCCAATGCTTTAGGGCAGAAGCTGGAAGTGCCGGCCTAGATACGCGGGGCATGATGCGACAGCATCAATTTGGCAAGGTGGAGCTCGTTAGTATTACTACAAGCGACGCATCAAATGCTGAGCTTGAGAGGATGACTTCAATCGCGGAAGAGGTATTGAAGAGGCTAGAACTCCCGTATAGAGTTATGCTATTATGTTCAGGGGATATGGGGTTTTCCGCAAGCATTTCTTACGACTTGGAAGTGTGGATGCCGGCCCAGGACAAGTATAGGGAGATTTCCAGCTGCTCAAACTGTAGGGATTTTCAAGCCCGAAGGATGGGAGCGAAGTATTTCTTCTTCGAAAACAAGAAAAAGCACTCCACACTGGTACATACCCTAAACGGTTCTGCGCTCGCTATCGGGAGGACAATAGCCGCTATCATGGAGAACTATCAGAACGAAGATGGATCCATCACTATCCCAGACGTGCTCAGAAAGTACACCGGAACAAGCGCAATAATGCGCGCAGAAGATGCCCTGCCTTGAGTCTGCATCAAGCCAGAGTCGAAAAGGTGGGGCTTCCTCCGGACAGCGTGCGCAGCAGAAGCTGCAAACAATACTGTGAAGTGGTAATCACTGATGGGCACACGCCTACATGCGTGTATCTAGTCCCATGTTTTCGGAACATACAGTTCACAAATGCACAAGGTGCATTGTGCCTCAACCCCATGATAGCGACGGAGGGGCGCTGCGTATACTATCGCGGTTACTATCGCGGTCAGATGCCACAACATCACTACAACTCTCCATATCAACCTGCACGATATCCAGACATCTTATTTCGGGTAACGAGCACTCAGTGCTTGCATCACGCTTGGGCGTCGGCACCGTCGGCATCCCGGACACTTGGGCTACACTACGTTCAGGAGGCCAAATCTCGATTTCAATTAAATTTGGAACATATACCTCTCTAAACCTGCGCTCGGATGTAAGGCACCCCGGTAGCGGAGCCTGGTTTACCGTGTTTCTATGTAACAGATTATTGAACCTGTAAGAGGTACTCGTCATCTGCGCAGCAAGACATATGCACAATCCAATTAAACACAAAACCGCACCATGAATGGAGAGCGAAATGATAATGTGCTTGTCAACATCCTGTTTGCTGTATTTACGCACAATATACGACGCACCCGTAAAGGCAAGTGCACTGCAGGTAACCACAAGAGCGGCAACGGACCCAACTACAACCGCTTGCCTATTGTTCACAATTACCCCACAACATATTATACAAACTCGCGCTCAGCGTGCATAATGCTATCATGTATTATGACAACTTCAACATATTTCTTAGTATATTTACCAATTTTGCCAACTGTAACCGGCCGCGCGTCCTGGGATAGATACCGTTACACGCAGTTGGAACAGCCGTGCTTTGGTGGCAATGTAACCCCGGCAGAATTTATATGTCTGCACGCTGGGCCTGCTGCACAAAACTTAAAATCGGCCAACCCGCATACCGTTAGGAAAACCCATACTGGGCCTGGCCTATTCCCATCGCACCAGAGGAGGCATGGACATCATTATTGCATCCGGGTTCCCATTGGTCATGAGGCCGAATCTTGTTCCTCTGTCGTATATAAGATTAAACTCAACGTACCTGCCACGCTTCAATAATTGAAAATTACGCTCCTCTGCCCCCCATGTTTTGTGCATGTTTCTCCTGACAATGGCAGAATACACCCGCAAAAAGCATTTTCCAACCTCCTGCGTGAATGCAAAATCCTGCTCCCAGTTTCCAGTGCATAGGTTATCGTAAAATATCCCGCCTACACCGCGCATTTCTTTTCTGTGAGGGAGGTAAAAATACTCATCACATCTTTGCTTAAACTTGGGATAGTATTCGGGATTAAACTTATCGCACGCAGCACGTATGCCCTCGTGGAATGTGGTTTTGTCATCTTCATCATAATATGTAGGGGTCAGATCCATGCCGCCACCAAACCAACTTTTCGAAGTGCACATAAACCTGGTATTCATGTGCACCGCAGGTACAAATGGAGACTGCATGTGTGCAACCACGGAAATGCCACTTGCCCAAAAGTCGCCCCCACTCTCCTGCGCTCCAGGTATCTCACACGCAAAGTTACTATCCATTACGCCGTACACCGTTGAAAAGTTTACCCCGGCCTTCTCAAACACTTTGCCAACAATCACGACTGACTCACCACCTCCACCACCTTCTCTGTCCCAGGTCCTACGCTTAATCTCCGGACGGCTATCAGAAAACTCCTCTTCGATCGCTAAAAATTGATCAACAATCCTATCGCGCAACTCGTGAAACCACCCTGCAACCCTTTCCTTTTTTCGTTCATATAAGTCCGATTATTATCAACACGTAAAGCGTATACAAATTTCAAGCACAAACAACCACAAAGCAGCTACACGCGGATCACTACCACACCCAAAAAACCTATACCAAGCCAAGTTGCGGGACAGAACTCGAGGGGAGAATACACACAACGTTACCCACAGCAACACCATACGGGAGAAACCCGGTGCTTAGGGAAGCTAGCCGCGCACAAGCGAGACGAACTTATTGTTCCCCGCGGAACTCACAGCAGAGTGTTGTACCGGTGCCGTGCGTCGTAAATAGTTCTAATAGCAAAACATGAGGTATGGCACAATCGACTATATGGGACGTGCCACATGTTTCACGGGAAAATTTTATACAGGCCTGCAGCTTGTGCAGCATATTTGCACTCATTCCCTCATCTTGCAAAAGCTTCTCGGCTCCGTCTGATGAGATCTCTCGCAACAAACAACCCTGGGCATCTTTTACGCAATCTGCAGCATCTGCCAAAAGTACAAGTTTCGCTGCAGACATAGCTGAAGCTATTGCACCAGCCATAAGATCAGGGTTCACTATGTAGGTGGCCCCATTGGTACCACTACACACCGGTGATATCACCGGAACAAAGTCTGACTCCTCAAGAAGGAATAGCAGGTCTGTATTGACTTCACTAGGCTCCCCTAAAAACCCAACGTCCATGATTTTTTCTATGTTGTTCGGCCCCCCGTCCCTCAGGGTACAGCACATCTTTTTCGCTCCCACCAAGCAAGCATCCTTGCCACTCACGCCCACAGCGGAACCCCCAGCATTGTTTATCTGCTGAACCACCTCCTTGTTCACGAGGCCTGACAGGACCATCTCTGCGATTTCCAAAGTCCCCACATCCATAACCCGCAAGCCGTTAACGAAAGTGCACTCCCTGCCAAACCTTGCTAAAACTTCCTCAACTTTGTAGTCACCCCCATGCACCACAATCGGGTTTATGCCAACCTGCTTTAATAACACCACATCGCTCGCAAACCTCGCAGCAAGGTTTGCGTCCTTCATTGCGGTTCCATCATATTTGATTACAAAAGTCTCCCCCGAAAACCTCTGTATGTAGGGTAGAGATTCAGACAACACCTTAACGTCACGCAGCCACTCACTATTTCCCGAAAATTGACCATCATTAAGCTCGGACATCGCGCCCCCCTGGCCATTCTTTGACACATTTTGAGACTTCATGAACCAACTCCTTTATCCCCTTTCCAGACTTGCTGCTAGTCCCAATTATTGGATGCAGCAACATACAACACCCCTTCACCCTACTCTGCACGGCAGACAGAACGTCGTTAAACTCCGTGCACGCCAATCTGTCAATCTTAGTCAGGACCAAACTGTAGTGTATGCAGCGCTCCTCAAGCCAGGATATAAAATCCATATCTACTTCCTTGAGCCCGACTTTAGAATCTATAAGCAAAACCAGCCTATGTAAAGCTTCCCTAGTCAGCAAGTAGTGTTCCACCAACGACATGTAAGAACTCGCGCTTTCTTTTGATGCTTTGGAGTATCCGTAGCCAGGAAGATCAACAAGCGCAAGTGCGCCTTCATTGAGGTAAAAGTTGATTTGCCGGGTAGACCCCGGATTGGAAGACACTCTGGCACCTTTCTTGTTTTTCGTTACTGCATTGATGAGGCTAGACTTCCCAACATTAGACCTTCCTGCAAAAGCAACCTCGGGCACCTGAAAGTCTGGTAGGGAATGCTTATCTTGCACTCCAGCAACAAACCTGCACTTAGACAACATACACGGCCCACAATTTCACAGCACCCAGTGTACATTGCGCGGCGGAGGTATAGTATCAAAAACTTGCGATTTTCTGATAGCAACGGGTAGTACATCTCAGCAAACACCATGACTGTTCCACATGCCCCCACCTGCGTGGAAACGTGTCACAACACTGAATGCACCTGCACACATGCGAAACTTACTAAAGTGCATTGATTGTTTTAATCCACGTGCGCGGCATACAGCACAAAAAATTTACAATGTTTTGCATAGATGTTAATATGGCCGCGGTTTGCGCTTGCGGTTTTGAACGGCTGCCCTAGCCATGAAGTACAGGTAAAATTATGAGCTTTGAAGACAGCCTTGAGGGGTTGTGCGAGAAATTTCGTATCTTGAAACAGCAGCTGTCGGACCCTGAGTCACTTGGGGTTCAGGCTTTCGTTGTTGCGTCCAGGGAATATTCTGACCTACTACCTATAATGTCTCTGATTGAGGAATATCAGACAGCGCAGAAAGAAATTGAAGAGCTAGAAGGGCTCATCAACAGCACAGATACAGATGCGGAGTTAGTCCATCTGGCAAGGGAAGAGTTGTACACAAAGCAAAAGTTAATTCCAAAATTAAAGCACCAGCTGCAATTGTCTCTACTGCCAAAAGATAAGGACGACTCCCGCAGCGCGATTCTGGAAATCAGAGCTGGAACCGGAGGGGAGGAAGCTGCGCTGTTCGTGTGCGATCTGTATCGTATGTATATAAAATATGCGGAGAGAAAGTCGTGGAAGGTGGAGCCCATCGGCATCTCTACTACTGGCATTGGCGGATATAAGGAAGCCTCTCTGTGTATAGGAGGAAAAGACGTGTTCGCGCGGTTGAAGTTTGAGTCTGGCGTGCACAGAGTGCAACGCGTACCGGAAACCGAATCTTCGGGCAGGTTGCACACTTCCGCAGCAACCGTTGCTGTGTTGCCAGAGGTTGAAGAGGTAGATCTAAAAATTGACGAAAAAGACCTCAGAATAGACGTTTACAGGTCGAGTGGGCCGGGAGGGCAGTCAGTAAACACGACTGACAGCGCCGTTAGGATAACGCACATACCAACTGGCATAGTGGTGATCCAACAGGATGAAAAATCCCAGCACAAAAACAAGAGCAAGGCTCTAAAAGTTCTGAGGGCAAGGCTGTACAACCTAGAAAAACAAAAAATAGAAGATGAGATATCGAAAATGCGCAAAAGCCAGATAGGTTCAGGGGACCGTTCGGAGCGTATCCGGACTTACAACTTCCTCCAGTCCAGGATTACCGACCATCGCATTAACATGACGCTATATAGGCTTGAGCACATAATGAAAGAGGGGGACCTTGATGAATTTGTCGATGCCCTCATCGCCGATGACCAAGCAAACAAACTGCAGCAGATTTCCTCCTAGCGCGCTACCGCGCATTTACCCATAACCTACAGCAACCTACCTACACCGGTTCCGTCAAAGGCAGCAACATTCAGAGTCACGACCTCATTGGTAATACACATAGTACACAGCCAACGACCTGCTCAGAAAATCAGAGCCTATGCATCAAGTACATCTTCACTCATTGTTGCCGTGGCAGCCGCATTGCCGTCACAACTAGGCCCCCGTCCACAGCCTCACATGCCACAGATGGCAGCGCTATAAAGGAAGGTTATCGTGCTTGCGCCAAGTGCGTGCGATCTGTTTGTCGCGCAACAGGCTCAAAGCAGAGTGCAGGTGTTTCCTCGTGGAGGACGGCACTATGACATCATCTATGAACCCTCTCGACGCTGCAACGTAGGGGTTCACTATCTTATCATTATATTCCTGCACCAATCTTTGCAAACACTCCTGGTCTTTTTCATGGCGGAAAATAATTCCAACAGCGCCTTCCGAACCCATGACTGCTATCTCAGCACTAGGCCAAGCATAGTTGACGTCGCCGCACAGGTGCCTCGAATTCATCACAATATAGGCACCTCCATAGGCCTTGCGGACAATGACGCTTATTTTCGGCACGGTCGCCTCTGCATAGGCATATAGTAACTTCGCACCATGGGCTATTATGCCGGAATATTCCTGCGACACACCCGGCATGAACCCAGGCACATCAATAAGTGTGACAATCGGTATGTTAAATGCATCGCAAAATCTTACGAACCTGGCAGCCTTTCTAGAGGCATCAATATCCAAGCACCCCGCCAGATGCAGCGGCTGATTTGCTACAAACCCCACGGTATGGCCGCCTATCCTGCCAAACCCTGTGATGATATTTTTTGCGAAATCTGGCTTTAGCTCAAAAAACACTCCCTCGTCACACACCTTGTGTATCAGTTCGTACATGTCGTACGGAGTGCTGCTACTATGCGGAACCAGCGTATTTAAAGACTCGCTTTCTCTGTCCACAGCATCTCTTGTCTCTCTGAATCTGGAAGAGCTCCTATTATTTGCAGGCATAAACGAGAAGAACTTCCTTATCTGGCACAGCGCGTCAATTTCGTCACTAAAAGCACGATCGGCAACTCCGGTTTTCTTCGTGTGTACGGCAGAGCCACCCAAGTCTTCCTGGGTAACTTCTTCAAACGTGACTTTTCTAATGACGTCTGGCCCGGTAACAAACATGCACGAGCTGCCGTGCACCATGAACACAAAGTCAGTGAGCGCGGGAGAGTATACTGCGCCACCCGCACACGAACCCATTATTAAGGATATCTGCGGGATTACCCCGGACATTTCAACATTCCTACGGAATATTTCACCGTAGCCGGCAAGAGAATCCACCCCTTCCTGGATGCGGGCACCTCCGGAATCGTTAATGCCTATCACGGGCACCCCCACCTTGGCAGCTATGTCCATGACATGGCAGATCTTTTTCGAGTTCATTTCGCTCAGAGAGCCGCCGAATATCGTAAAATCTTGTGAGTACACGCACACCCTCTGGCCGTATATTGTGCCAGAACCGGTGACAACACCATCCCCCGAGATTTTTGCCTTGTCCATGCCAAAGTTGGCTGATCTGTGTTCCACAAACACCCCGTATTCCTGGAATGAGCCTTCATCAAGCAGAACTTCAAGTCTTTCCCTAGCGGTGAGCTTGCCCTTGCTATGCTGTTTCTCCACTCGGGACACACCACCACCAGACTTGAGCTTAGATTTCTTACTCTCCAGCTCTTGAATAACCGCAGAACACATCACATACCTGAACAAATTAAACTGTAGTATGCGAAATTATACCAAAAAAATCTCTCGATTTTCATCTTTTGTAAAACTAGGCAATCTACCCAACATCAATTTTCAGAATCGTAGGAGATTTCGAACCCGGCTTTATAACCGCAAAAATTCTCCAATTCCTTTCCAACTAAACACACAGATCATTCAACCGATTCTATGCCGGCACAAATTGCGCTCATGTATGGCGCAACAGGCGCCCATTTGTGGACCACAATCAATATCTATTCCCAACTTCGCGTTGTCATCCATGACGGAGCTACCGCTGGCATAGCGCACAAAAAAACGTGCTTCTCCCGCCGCGCCTCTCTGAAAGTATGCGCGCCCCACAAACATTACAGGGTTGCCCTGCCCTTTGGTAAACCATAAAATGCTGCTGGAACCCTCCCGCGGCACCAGTGGGAATTTTATAATCCCTGATGGTTGACCCACCAGTATTTATGGCAAGCTGGAGAGTGGCTTTGGTTTCCCGCACGATCCCCTCGCATTCTGCGTAAGAGATACTGCTCATCGCTCGCATGGGCAACACCCCGGCTCTGAATAAAATCTCCGATGCGTATATATTCCCTATTCCGGCAACTATAGCATTATTCATCAATACACTCTTCACGCATGCCTTGCTCGGTCGCATTAAATACTCTGCGTTAAATTCAGCAGAAAGCGGATCCGGCCCGATTCTTGACGCGATATTCTCATATGCCTGAAAGTTGACTAGCAACACAGCCCCAAATCTGCGTGGATCGTTGAAAACTACATGAAACCCACCATCCAGAAGTAAGGCAACGTGGTCGTGTTTTTCCCGCACGTAGGGCCTAACGTGGGCCATTCTACCACTCATGCCCAGGTGAAACATAACGCGCTCACCTCTGCTCAAAACGAACACCAAGTATCGCGAAATTCTGCATACAGACTCAATCTTCCTGCCTACAACTGCGCTTTCAAAATCGTCCGCTATCCGGACGCGCAAGTCACGCCTATATACTGTAACACCTTCCACATGCCTACCAACGGCCTTGCTAGCGAAGAATCTGGAAAT
Source organism: Anaplasma marginale str. Florida (assembly GCF_000215485.1). Lineage (GTDB taxonomy): Bacteria > Pseudomonadota > Alphaproteobacteria > Rickettsiales > Anaplasmataceae > Anaplasma > Anaplasma marginale. The sequence goes on along the minus strand of NZ_AFMS01000114.1, from coordinate 991 downwards.
GACCTCAGCTTCTGGTAGTTCTGGCATCTTCAACGCCGGAAGATTTTTTCCTTTTACGGCGAGCAATATTCTTTTTTAAGAGCTCTGCCAGCCTCTTTTTTCTATTTTCAATGTTTATCTTTGACTTACCCATCACAAAAAACTACAATCCCGTTTCCGCCGTTATAGTTTAGTGGTAAAACGCGTCCTTGGTAAGGACGAGCCTCAAGTTCGATTCTTGGTAACGGCACCCTGAAGTTAACTATCAGTTTTTTTCTCCCTTGGGTAGTACTTCCTATCAACCACCGGGTATGCACCTCGTTGTATAGGCTCCCACTCTGCATCCTTGGCAACAGGCTCCCAGTCTTGGGGATCAGCTTGCACGCTATCACTAGTCATGTTAGCGGCCTCAACAGTCATGTTAGCAGCCACATCATCCTGGAGTTGTTCGGGGCATTCAGAAGCACGCCGCCCGAGCACGATGGGACTAGTTTCAACAGGCAACGCAGCCTTGGCAGCCTTACGTTTATATACATAAGCATCAATGCCACCTACACAAGAGGATAAGCCATAGAACACACAAGAGACCAGCGGCGGAGCTATAACACCAATGATCCATGGAATTGGGGGAAGTAAGAATGCGACAAGCACAACCACTGCAGCACCAGCCAGGGCCATGAGTATTCTATGCGTTGGACTGGCAGCTTCTGGAGGAGCGAGCCACTTTATCCTGCTGATCTTCTGTGGTTTATAATTCTCTATGACATCATATTCTGTAGTATCCCTCTTATGCACAGGATCTTGCATGGATACTACCGGCACCCTGGCAGAATGGAGTTCAGCTACGGTCTGAATAACTGTACATATTGAGATCAGGATGGAGAATGCACCCACAGCCAAACCAGCTGCTACAAAACCGGCAGTACCAGCAGCCACAGCAGCGACCCCCAAACCAGCAACACAAGCAGCAATCCCCACACCGGTTACAACAGCAGTACCAGTAACCCCACCA
>NZ_AFMS01000115.1 GCF_000215485.1 Anaplasma marginale str. Florida | reverse complement strand
AGTGTGTCCCGAAACGTTGCAGGTTTTGCAGGTTCCCATAGTAAAAATAGACGTTACTAGCGGGACGATTTTCTATGAAGACAGCAATGGAAATCTTGTAGAAACACCTGTAACTGGCGGACGCTGCAAACTGCAATGGAAGGCGGACTGGGGCATGCGGTGGGCGGCGTTTGATGTGCGTTACGAAGCACACGGGAAAGATCTGACGCCCTCGGTAAAGCCATCCGCTGAGGTGTGTAAAATTTTAGGGAAAACCCCTCCTGTTCTGTTCCCGTATGAGCTTTTCCTCGATAGAGACGGCAAGAAGATTTCAAAATCCAAAGGAAATGGCTTCTCCGTCGAGGAGTGGCTATCTTGTGCTCCTTACGAGAGCTTGGCGCTATATGTGTTCCAAAACCCGAAAAGGGCAAAGCGCTTGTGTTTTGATGTTGTACCGAAATTTGTTGACGATTACCTATCTCTGGTCCAGGAATACAACTGCACTCCTAATAAAGACAATCCCGTTTGGCACATACACAACGGCAAGGTTCCGAGCATCGAGCTGTGTGAGTTGACGTTCTGCCTGCTAATAAACATAGCCTCCGCGTGCAACGCAGAAGACGAGCAGATGTTGTGGAAGCTAATAAGGCGCTATAGGGGGGATATTGATTCTAGAGCCGATGTTGCTACTCTGAGCAAGTTGGTAAGTTGTGCCGTTGCTTACTGCCGCATGTTTGTAATGCCAAATAGGTCATACAGGGCCCCTGATGAAAATGAGCGGGGCATGCTTTTAGACCTAGCGGAAACGCTGGCAACGGTGAGGGATGCTGACACCTCTACTGACGTACAGAATCACGTTTTTGCTGTCGGCAAA
>NZ_AFMS01000116.1 GCF_000215485.1 Anaplasma marginale str. Florida | reverse complement strand
CTCATAGTTGTTTGTATGACACGCATGTGTATACCATGTGTTGCATAAAGCTGCATTTTTCGGGACAGCCGCGCGTTGGGCAAAAGTAAAAATTGTGATACCATTGCCGGTCAATGGCCAGAACTGCGCCACATGCGGCTGGTGCGCACAAGCGTGCCACTAACACTTCCATAGTCAGTAATATTTTCTGCTGCATGCTGCGCAGACACAGCGCCCCGAACCACAGCGCCCTTACTGCCAAATCTGATGCGGGCTCATTTACATACTACCTGGCTAGGCGTCTACTGTTATTTTCTCATTCTCAATGTGAGACCTGATCATCTTCAAATCCTCCCAAGCGAGCCGTTTCTGCATAGGTTGGCGCAGTAAATATGCTGGGTGGAAGATTACAGCGGTTTTTATGGGATGCGCAAGGAAAGGGTTAGCATATTCGTGAAACCTCCCCCGCAATCTGGAGATACTTTCGGGTGTGCTTAGCAGAGAGCAACATGCAGTGCTGCCTACCAGCACCAAGATACTTGGTGCGATAAGCGCTATGTGTTTCTCGACGAACGGTTTGCATATTTCCAGCTCAAAATCAGTCGGACGTCGATTTCCAGGGGGGCGCCAAAACGTTGTGTTGCTGATGTAAGTACTTTTTCGGTCCAAACCAATAGCCGCGAGCATTTTATCAAGCAACATACCGCTAGCCCCACAAAACGGCCGGCCCTCGCGATCTTCGTTGCTACCCGGTGCCTCCCCGATCAGCATAATCTTGGCGTTTGGGTTGCCGTCCGAAAACACCGTGTTCATGGCAGCTTTTTTGATTTCGCATCCCTCGAAGGCCTCAACTGCCTCTCTCAACTCTGCTAGGGTGCCGCATTTGTCGGCAATGCTCTTGGCTGCAGCGACCCAATCGGTTGAAAACTGACTTGCGCCCGCATCCATCTGTTCTGAGGGACTGCCGACCTGTAGTGTGCACCCTTCTTGTTCTTGCAGCGCCGCCACGGGAGGCGCGCATGTTCCGGGCCCATCTTCCTCCAGCACGCAGTCTACCCCATTTTCGTGGTAGAATTTCAATACCTCAAGCAGCTCTCCACTGCCAACCGCCGCGTCTTTTTCTTTTCCTGTCATGTTACTCTCCTGCAAATGATCTTGAACGCGCACTGTCGCCGGGCATCGGCACTACGCTGACCCACTAACTGCCGTCCCGACCGGCTTACACCACATTACACCACATGATATATAACATGGCCCAGCACACTTATGGCCTGAGCTCTTCATACACGCAACTGCCTGTAAGTCAACTAACTATTGAGATAACTGCCGGTTGCAGCCCAAACTCCAGTGCTGCGACCACAATCAACACCTGAAGATGCCTGCTGCCGCGCTTCTCCCGGCGCTTGTGGTGAGCTAATGCTTAGATGCCTTTCTTATTTTCTCCATGACCATATCACGCTTAAGCTTAGATACGCGCTGCAGGAACACGACCCCATTTAGATGATCCAATTCGTGCTGCAAACAGCGTGCCAACAACCCGCAGGCTTTGATGTACTTCGTCTGTCTGTTTAAGTCGGTATACTGCACTACTATGCGCTCCGGCCGCTGCACAGTCTCTCTATAGCCAGGAACAGACAGGCAGCCCTCCTCCATGGTTGCAAGCTGTTCAGACTCCTCAACAACAATTGGATTCAAAATAACAACTGGGCCGCAGGTTGCACGGTACTCGCCAACTCCGTCATCCTCAGGTATTTCGTATCTATCTGATCCATACTCCAGGTCTACGACACAGATGCGCTTGTGCACACCAACCTGCACCGCTGCCAAGCCTATGCCTTTATTGTGGTACATGGTTTCCAGCATGTTGTTGGTAAGCGTTTCAAGTTGTGGTCCGAAGTCAGCCGCGTGCACCTCTTCTGAACACAAAGATAGCCTACTATCGGGTAGGGTTAATAGGGGTAGAACGGCCATCGCTTGATCTCCACGGGTACAAAGCCTTGCATTGCCCGCGTACTGCTGTATTTATTTTACGGAGGGTACTCGAGCAAAAACTGTGGCATTCTACATTCTTTCCGCGCTATTTACAATACTTTACGGCTGCGTACTATTGCCTATAGTATGGTTCATTCCTGCCTCCTGCCAGAACATTGCGTGCGTGTGGTGGACTAGAGTTATACTGTGGATGTGCAAGGTTATTGACGGTATTTCCTACGAAATTATAGGCCGAGATTGCTTGCCAAAGGGGCAGTTCATAGTTGCATCAGCGCATCAGTCACCCTTGGAAACCCTTATCCTGTACGCGGAATTTCGAGATGTTGTAACTGTGATGAAGAAGGAGCTTAAAACTCTGCCCATTTTGGGTATGGGTTTCATGGCATTGAAGATGGTGTTTGTTGACCGAGGGAAGAAAATTGCCGCTCTGAGGAAAATGGTGCGAGAATGCGAAGCAAGGGCAAAAGAAGGGCGGACACTGGTATTATTCCCTCAGGGGACATCGCAGTTGCGTGACATGCACCTACACCGCGGGGTAGCGGCTGTGTATTCAAGAGTGTTCCTACCAGTTGTGCCAATAGTGTTGGATACAGGCAATTATTGGCCGGGCAAAATATTCACACTTAGTAAAAAGAGGGGCAAAGCCAAAATTAGAATTTTACCCGCTATAGCGCCGGGGTTAGAATCGGAAGAGCTCATGGCCCGCCTGTTGGTTGCATTGCAATTGCAGCCCTAGTGATGGGGCTTACGGGGTTATCTTGCCGCGCCCAGGTTTGCCCGGCACTTCGCACCTTGCATTTGTTGCCGATTCCCTGTAGATTCCTTTGGTTAATGGGGTAAAGGTTTACGTAGTAATGCCAAATCATTCGAGTGCCAAAAAGATGGTCAGGGTTATCAAGGAGCGCACGTTTTCAAACCGCGTTAGGAAGAGTAGAGTGCGTAACTCTGTGAAAAAATTTTTGGCGGTTTTAGAGTCCAAAGGTCATCTGGAAGATGCGGTCACTGCCTTTAGGGCCGCGGAGTCTAACATTCACAAGTGTGTCAACAAGGGTGTAATGCATAGGAACACTGCTGCGCGTAAAGTCAAATCTCTTGCCGCGAAGCTTAAGGCCTTCGATTTGAGCCTACAGGGCACTAGCACCTAGAGTTTATCCTCACCACACCACGTGCAAACGGTACTGCGCCCGGGTGCTTGCCGTCTGGGCTTGGTGTGTGGCGTCCGTACAAAAATTCTATGCAGCGGCTGCTTTTAGCGCCGTGAGAGGGGCGTACAATCATAGCATGCTTCTGTGCGGCTTTGGCGTTCCCAGCACCGGCGAGACACGTGTAATTAGCGCAGTTGCACTGGCCAAGCCTGTGAATAACGGGTGCGAGTGTGTGAAATATCGTAATATTAGGATAGCTCTTGCTTTTCTTTATCCTGATCGTCGCAGCATAGCGCACCGAACGCGCTACACTGTACACAGCTCATGTAAGTATCTGGATACGGGTCGTTCACGGAGCTGGACAGAAACAGACTCTGCTGTACCTGTGGGTACTCACTTAACAGGACCAAGCCGTCACATGCGCGCATGCCGGGTTTTTTCAATCTCGTGACCCCAAAAGACACAGACCCTGCATACGTATACTACATATTGCATACTAACACTAGTAATAATCACGTCATTTTCCAACCATCGGCCACTCAGACTCGTACGCGACATTTACCAAGGGTGTATATAGGCCTACTATGGCATATTAGAATTTCGGCGTTTTTATGGCAGGTGAAAACCAGATATCTAGCCACTTGCAACCGGAATGTGCACTGTGTTGTCCGATGTTTACTTTAATTTGTGGAAATAGCAGAACTCACGCCGAAATATCTGCAACGCCCTCTCGCGGTTTTTCGCGTAGCACTGTTAATACCAGCATAAAAATGCCCACAACGGCTATAGGCGCTGATAGCACTTGCCCCATGGTCAACCACCCGAATGCTATGTAGCCGACCTGTGGATCGGGCTCACGAAAAAACTCGACTGCGCATCTTACAATGCCGTACCATGCGCCAAACATGTGAGACAACACGCCAAAGCGCAGCCTGACCTTGGTGTATCGCGCGAGTATGCTCATAAACAGCAATGGCAACAAGCCCTCAAGCATGGCTTCATACACTTGACTTGGGTGTCTTGGCACAAGGTCGCCACTACTTGGAAACACCACTCCCAAACATGTGGTTGTTGCCCTACCATATAGTTCTCCATTAACAAGATTGGCCATCCTGCCTAAGAAAAGCCCCAGAGGTGCGGCACACGCACACAGGTCCAAGACGGGCATGACGCGCACCCTATGCTTTTTACACACGATACTAACCGCTATTATGCATCCTACATATCCGCCATGCATGGACATGCCCCCGTGCCATGTTTGTAGAATTTCCGACGGATATTCCCAGTAAAAGCTTGGGTTATACAACAAGATGTAAGCAGTTCTGCCGCCAAGGATGATGCCTATCACGGCCCAGAGCATAAGAGAATCTAGGAACTTTTTATCGAGCGCCAGACACTGGGAGGCTTTTGTTATGTGCCAGTGTGCGAACAGTATTCCAAACACGTAAGAGAGCGCATACCACCTAATTTCCAGGGGCCCAACGTGCATGAAAACCGGATCCAGGTGCAATATCCACTCTACGGCTTCCCGCATGGCAAAACAAATTGACATTCCTGACACATTTACCTATAACTTCCTACTAGCCCGTGGTTCTGCAAAGCTACTGCAGCGTATTATCGGCGGTTCTAAATAGTGAAGTCAAGTTATGCTGAGGAGAGTTTTTGCCTTTAGCGCGGGCACGCTTGTGTCTAGGATTCTTGGTCTGCTGCGTGACACTCTGATAGCCTACACACTAGGGGCGCAGGGTCTGTCTGACGTATTTCTAGCAGCGTTCCGCCTGCCCAATTTGTTCAGATCATATTTTGCTGAGGGCGCTTTGAGCGCGAGCTTTGTCCCGATATACGCACATAAGCTGATCAAGCAAGATTTACCACATAAATTCGCCAGCCAGGTGTTTTCGTCACTTTTTGTGTTTCTTTCGGTATTCTGCCTAGGCATGCTCGTGTTTACCCCACAAATTTTAGGAGTGTTCACTCCGGGGTTCTTTGTGGGCTCTTATAAGTTCAACCTCGCGACAGAGCTTTCCAGAATCATGATGGTATACCTTTTCTGCATGTCCCTGTCGTCTGTAGTTTGCGCGGTACTACAAGCGCATAATTGTTTTTTTGTGACTGCCATCTCCCCCGTATTACTCAACTGCTGCGTGATAATTAGTGGGCTCATACCGCATTGGGGCGCATCGCCGGTGTACTACTTCTCGGTCGCCGTATCCCTGTCGGGTGCCTTGCAACTGGCACTTACGATGGTTGTTGCGGCACGTAAGAACATTGGAATGAAGATCACGTTGTCCCTGCGCGATAGTGACATGAAGGAGTTTCTGAAAAGAGCTATGATGTCGACGCTCAGTGGTTGTATTACCCAAGTAAACCTGTGGCTGAACACCCTGTTCGCAAGTTTTATTCCTGGGGCCATATCTTACATGTACTATGCAGATCGGCTGAATCAACTGCCGCAGGCTCTTGTCGGAATATCCATGAGCACTGTATTGCTGCCAGCGATCTCAAAGTTGGCTGTAGAGGGCAGCACACAACGCATGATAGAAATGCAAAACAACGCGCTAGACTTGGGTATGACGCTAATGGTTCCTGCGGCTGCTGCCCTAATTGCTATACCAGACGCATTGCTGCTTGCGCTGCTGAATTATGGCCGGTTTGACTATTTGGCGATCGGTAACACTGTTCCGGTTGTGGCTGTTTTGGCAACCTCGCTACCTTCTTTTGTGGCTATCAAAATATTGCTACTATTTTTCTACGCACGTGGAGAGTTTAAAATCCCGGCGTTCTTTTCCTGCATATCTGTGACTGTCAACGCACTCCTCAGCTATGTGCTCATGCAATTCCTGGGGCATGTCGGGATAGCAATTGCCTCATCAGCGGGTTCGTGGACCTATGCAGCTTTGCTGCTTGTGTATCTCAAGATTCACAATTTATACAGCATGAGTGAGGAGCTGAGCCGCAAGCTGACCTACATATTTCTCTCCTCGGCCATAATGGTCATAGTTATCTGTATGGCAAAAACGCTGTTGACACCGTTTTTCTTCCAGGGGGCAATTGTTAAAATATCATCCCTAATCGTTGTCGTGCTGCTGGGGGTTCTGGTGTATTTCTTTTCGCTGCTCGTCATGTTCAGGCAGAAACTGGCTGTTGAATAACTCACAGATTGCACTCCACTTTGGCACATGTGTAAAGCCCAGGCAAACCGTGGGCTTTGGCATCTTTGTGATGGAGTCGACCACTGAAATTATTTTTTTCTTAATAAAAATTGCCCAGAATGCTCCAGCGCAACCCACACAAGTATAAACGTGATAACATACGCTATTATTTCAAAAAAAGAGGCAGTTTTGTCATTTGCAGACGCGCTGCATGTAGAGAATTTCAAAAAGGTGTTTACTACGCTAGATGCCAGCACTGCTTCCAGGGCCATATTTTCCCATGATGTATCTATATCCTACCATGCGGAGAACCGCGCGGAGCTTGTTCCTGAGCAGGAATTTACCTACCACAGCGCAAATTCCATGATCAATCACCTGCTGAACCACGGTTTCAGCTTCAAGGCTGGGGTACTGTCAGATATGATGGCGCAAGCATGCAATTTGCGGACAGAAGGTATAGTCGTATTGGAGTCAGATGACAATTGCCCATCCTATACTGTGCACATATCGAGAGACACGGTGTTTCTCTCTCCCGCATCTGAGCGGTATCTAGACTTCTCTTCCGGGCCCAGCAAGGAGCTTGTGGAAATCTTGCGGGGCAAGAATTCTATCAGCTGTGCCAATCCCGACGTGAAAAATAGGTATATAGAAATTACTACCGGGGAAAATATTTGCAACGCCTTGGCATCTCTGAGCAACGCCTTGGCGCAGGTCGGTGCGGTGCCGTGGGCGGATGAGGAATTTGTACGGAAGCAGATTATCAGCCTGGCGTTTTTGGACTCTACCAGTAATGAGCTAAGGGTTGTACAGAACATTGCGAGCTATCCCAGCGCTCATCCTTTGAGCAAGTATAAAGATGTGGCCAAGACCGTTGAAAATATACTATACCGCTTGAGTAATAAGACGTGTGATACCACAACACTAGGAAAACTGGAAGATGCACTGGAGCAACGAGGGGAGTTCTGTGGCGTGCCCCCCGTGCTGACAAAGGGTTTTGCCAAGCTTAGTAGAGACTTCGGCCCTCAGCTGCAAGATATAATAAACAGCGATGTCCCCCAAAAGAACGCGAACTAGCGCCACTCCACGCTTGCCGTAAGGCTCGCCCAGCCTGACAACTCCTAGGCCAAACAACTGAACCGGCAACGCGACACCGCGGCTGGCCTCCCGGACCAAAAGGCGCCGTGCAACAGGACAGACCTACCGGCCATCACCTTAACAGCAACCAACGAAACAGGAAACAGCAAGGCCAAGAGAACGCGACCGCAGACCGCGCAGGACGCGCTGCAGCACGCCCACTGCCTGGAGCGGCCAACATAAAAGGCAGCAACAAAAGCGCCCGACCCTACCAAACCAAAGGGCGGACCGCAGTGCAGCGTATCAGGCTAGGAGAAGCATCTGCCGCACTGCAGCCCCCACGCACAGCTGGCCATGCTCCGCACGTTTAACACGCGCCGCCTGACCTGACCAGCACATCACAATCGCAACCGACCGCAACAACTCTCGCTGTTGCCGTCAGCTACCAGGAAAAACGAAGGCGACTACCACTCGTTGTCCCCATATACTCCAGTAGGTGTGGAAACCACGGTGCCATTGTCACCACGGACATACTCACCTGTGGCACTCTCTTCCGGCCGCTTTTCCGTTGCCGGAGCAGGAGCCACTTCTTTTACTTCTTCTGGCTTCTCTTCTTCCACTGGAGTCTTCGCACCATTTTCTACTTCACGTACATCGGTGGTTGGCGCATCGGTCGTGCCGCCATCGCCTGCAGGTTTTACTTCCTCATGAGTCTTGAACTTCACAGTAGTAGTCCCCTGGGCATCAACAAACTCGACAGTGTCGTTGCCGTCTCCAGTGAAAGCGAACTTCATAACCCCGCTTGCGGTGTCAAAGTTGGCATGCCTGTCATTCAGCATGACGTCATCAGCCCACTGCTCGAAAATGTACATCTGACCCTTGGAAATCTCCTGGTCTGTTTTACAAGCACTGGTATCGCTACACGCACCAACTGTACCATCACCAACAGAGAGGATCAGATACGTGGGCGTCCATACCCCATCAACACGTTTCTGCGCGTCGCCGTTGCAAGCACATGTGCTAAAGGTGCCGTCATCCTTAACATCAACGTTTTGCACAGTGAGCCTTTCACCGCCCACTTCTATATCTATATCAAACAACATACTCAACCCCTCTCAAAATACTCTAATTCGACACGGCGCCACTATAACACATGCAATAGGGTCAGCACAACAAGTGTGTGAACGTATTTTCTTGCAACTTGCCGGGCGATTAATGGTTCTACAACGGTTGGCGTGAACAACATCTGTGTGGGACAATCTTCAATGCGTCCTTCACCGCCGCGTTGTGCAGCAGACCATGGGGGCGGCACCGAGCCATAGCGCTGTGATTGTGCAAGGTACACTGCACGAAACAAACAGTTTGTAGCGCCTAGTAAAGGTAGGAGCGCGGTTTCTGTGCACGCTCGGCCGGGAAGCTGTTGGAATAATAACTAGGGATAGTAGGGACAAGCCTACTACATGCACCTCATGTTGTCCAAAAATTGCCCGGATTTTTCTTTACAGCGAGGAGTTTTTGCTATAACCACGTGTTGGTTGTTTTTGTTTGATTCCGAGGGGTGTGCTATGGTGGATTTTGGCGATTACGCTGTGGCGTCTGTATCCGTGACCGGTATTGTGGGCGATGCTGGTGGTTGCAGCTTTGGGGAGTATTCTGTGCCAGTGGGCCTTGAGCTGGGGGCATACGATGAGAATGAAGTGTATTTGTCATCCAACGTCACAAGGGTCACCGACGGCGAGTCTGTGGTTAGGGAAATCTGGGTCTACGGCAGTATGCACGTGGGTGATAATGACGGTGATGGCAAGGAGGAGGTCACTCTGAGAGACTTCTCCTGCGGCGAGCGCAGCCGCCCGAACGGCGTTCACACTGAAGGGGCTTACGTTTCCAAGTCGGTATACGTCGGGCATCCTATTGTTGGCCAAGAGCTGGATGACGCCTTGGTATTCCGGGCTCAAGAAGGCTGTTATGACATCGTAGTCTCGCTCGAGAAAAAGGCGAAGTAGTTGTTTTAGGCGGGCGTCCTGGGCTTTTCCCTGTAGGGAGGTGCGCTGGCGCGTCCGTCAGGTCGTTCCTGGCGGGGTGGTTATGTGCCGCCCCGCGCTATCTTTCCCAAAGTTGTGTTGTGGAAGACTCGGGGTGTATGTCCGGTATTGCGTGCGGGCTGGTGAGCGGGTGCCTTCCGTTAGCTGAGCAAAGTGGGGGTGGTCTTCGAGCTCTGGGTGTTCGCCGCGTCTCACCGTGGCTTTCTGCGTCACACATGACGGTCGTGTCTGCCGCGGTGATGGCTGCTAAGCTGTAAAGTTGTCGCTGGGGCTTTGGGCTCGCTGACGGGTGCGGGCGTGTGGTACGTACTGCAGATGTCTATGCGTTTACTGGATAATGTGGGTGCTGTACGCACATTTTGGTTGCATTTATCGTGATTTTCGTGTAGGTGAGGGTCGCACGCGTGTCCTTCGGGTTGCTGCGTTGCGACGGTTTCTTTAAGC
>NZ_AFMS01000117.1 GCF_000215485.1 Anaplasma marginale str. Florida | reverse complement strand
GCGGCAGAGTTTGGTGGTGACGATACCGACTTTTACTTGGGATTTGGGCTTGCCCCAGCATTTGGGAATGTGGCGGATTTCTACGCTGAAGTTCCCGGCGCAGCAGATTCTGCATTACCTTATAGGAAGGATGCCATTGGCGGCGGGGAAACCTCCCCCTTTGACTTTGATTGGGAAGAATCGGGCACCAAGGGGAGTAAATACCCGATAAAATTCCAGCACAATAGCCTGTTTGGAGTTGTTGGCAGTATAGGCGTTCGCCACTCAACTGGTAGGCTGGAGTTCGAAGCGATGCGTGAGCGCTTTCCCATCATGAAGGTCAGTGGTAGGGTGTGGGCCAAAGGGGACTCAATGTTCCTGCTTGTGGATGATGCAGTGGTGCGGGTTGCGACAGGACAGAGAAGTGCCAATGACAGCGATAGCAAAACTGTAAAGTCGCTAAGCAAGGCGTTGCCCGAGCACCAGGATTTCTTATCACTGGAAGATGCGCTGAGCACTGCGGTACAGACGGTTACACTGAAACAGGGCGCTCTGGCACACACAGGTGCTGATAAACATGACGCTGCGGCGGCAGCCAGGATTGTCGCTATGGTATATGGGAGCCAATTTGGGAGGAGGGATGATACCCCTCTTACTCCTGAGCGGATGCGAAAAGCCATGCTGCTCCTTGCTGCCGCTACGGCAGTCGACAAGCAAGAGCGTGAGATTATTGACCGCGCACGTATGATTAGCGTCGCCTTTGGCAGTATTGGTGGACACAAAATCGAAATACCTGCGGTCGTGGCCAACACTTTTGGCGCAAACTACTGCTATGACGTTTCTACTGTTAACATGGGGGGTCTATCCCCATATGGCTGTGTTAGCGCGGGAATGAGCTTTTTGAAGGTGGTCAAGAACAGTGTTCCGAAGTTTACATATGGTGCGAAGCTGGGTGTGAGTTACGAGCTCTCTCCGCGGGCTAGGGTTTTTGTTGGTGGCGCGTACCGTAGGGTTATGGGGTACGGCGAGCGGTGCCGTGTGTCTACTCTGTCCGCGGCGTCAGGGTATCGTGAGTATACTGAAAGGGAAAATATCAGAGCGCGCGTGTCCTTTGGGCTGCATTACCTGGCGCTGGAAGCAGGGTTGAGGTTTATACTCGCGTAGCGCTCTATTGTTGTTTCCTCCTAGGTGGGGAGGGGATGTGTGTTGCTGATGTACGGAGGGTGAGGTGGTTAGGTCTTTTCTGTTGGGTGCGGTTGTAGCTGGAACTATCGCGTTTGGTTCGTCCGCTGTTGCGGCAGGGTTTGGTGGTGACGATACCGACTTTTACTTAGGATTTGGGCTTGCCCCAGCATTCGGGAGTGTGGCGGATTTCTACGCTGAGGTTCCCGGTGCGGCGGATTCTGCGTTACCTTATCGGAAAGATGCCGTTGGTGGGGACACTTCCCCTTTTGACTTCGATTGGAGCAGCGTGGGCACCAAGGGGAGCAAATATCCAATAAAATTCCGGCACAGTAGCCCATTTGGCGTTGTTGGCAGTGTGGGGGTGCGCTACTCGACAGGTAGATTAGAGCTCGAAGCAGTGCGCGAGCGCTTTCCCATCATGAAGGTCAGTGGTAGAGCGTGGACCAAGGGAGACTCAATGTTCCTTCTCGTGGATGACGCAATTGTTCGGCTTGTGACAGGACAGATTGACAGCGATGATCCGGCGGCGAGAGCTCTTCGTGTGCTGTCCTCTACTCGGTACGATGGGCTTCATGATCTTGCGAGTGCGCTGTCTGGTGAGCTTGGTACACGAACCGGGAAAGGGGCTCTAAAGCATGTAGGGGCGAGTTCGGTGGATGTGCACACAGCCGTCAAATTAGTTGCTGCTACGATTGGCTACAAATATGGGGGTCGGAGCGTCAGCACACATGACCAGAAACGCAAGGCCATGCTTCTCCTTGCTGCGGCGACTAAAGCCAAAACCGACAATAATGAAGAAATTTTGAAGAAGGAGCGGGAAATGATACTCGCAGCCCTCGGGCGCATTGGTGGATATAAAATCGAGATACCTGCAGTTGCGGCCAACACTTTTGGTGCCAACTACTGCTATGACGTTTCTACTGTTAACATGGGGGGTCTATCCCCATATGGATGTGTTGGCATAGGGATGAGCTTTTTGAAAGTGGCCAAGACCGGTACTCCCAGGTTTACATATGGCGCAAAGCTAGGTGTGAGTTACGAGCTCTCCCCACAAGCCAGTATTTTTGTTGATGGCGCATACCGGAGAGTTATGGAGTATAAAGAGCAGTGCCGCGTGTCTACGCTGTCTGCAGCGTCGGAGTATCGCGCGTATACTGAGGAGGAAGACGTCAAGGCACGCGTGTCCTTTGGGTTGCATCACCTGGCGCTGGAAGCGGGATTGAGGTTTATACTCGCGTAGCACCCTGCTGATTGCGTTCCCCCTCCAA
>NZ_AFMS01000118.1 GCF_000215485.1 Anaplasma marginale str. Florida | reverse complement strand
CCATCTAGCATTATGTCCGAGCCGTCAAAGCTACAACCAGGGTAAAATAATGAATATAGCGCGGCAATTTTCTCCAGATTTCCTGATTGTAGCGTGACTGGACTTCCAGCGGAGGCATGACCTTTCTCAAGACCGGGGCCACATTTTCAATTAGTGCACTTTTAAAGTCTTGGCTCTCCATAATAAGCCGGATACCATCCGCGTTCATGGCATGGATCAAGTCTTCCCTGTTGATGGCATTGTATAGCTTGGCTACCACACTCGAAAGTGTAGTAGAAAAGCGCAACAGCGGCATAAGGTGTTGTGTTGCATTCTTGCCGATCCTCTCAAGCACGTCGCGGGTCTCAGGGCCGCTGGTGACGCCAGCTCTTACACACTGATACGCTATGATGTTGCTAAGTAAGGCGTTATAATGCTCAGCCATATACACTGAGGCCTTATGTCCCGTGCTCAGCAGTAGGGAATTCACCCTATGCGCATCTCTGGCAATAAGGTGCTTCATGTATTGGTAGAAACCTTGATAGTCTCCCGCATGTAGTATGTCATGAATGTTTGTGTATTCGTCATCCAGATACTCCAATATTGAGAGCACTGTAGCATCCGCCTCCTCTTCCTGAGGGGACGAACGTTTGAGTGATTCTAGATGCACCAAATACGAAAATATAAATCTCAAAACCGTATTTGCTACACTCTTGGCAGCTATACTCTCCGGACTGACGGGAGTGTGGCTTGTGGATAGTAGATCTTGAAATACTTGGGCGTTGAGCCGCATTCTCGACGCCACATCTACGCCATATGTATAGCTGTCTACAGATATAGCGCCTGCGGCATAGCGGTTGACGGTTATCAGCCTGGTGCTGCGCACTTCATCAACTACTGCCCGGCCCCGCTGGAAGTCTACAGAGCGCGCAAATTTGCATACCGTGCGAGTTACCTTTGGCCTAAGGACACCAGGTATATAACTGCCACCCATAAGCTCTGAAAGTAAGGAGTTACAAAGCAATGAGTAGACGGTACCTGCGCTAATGCTGACCTTTGAGAACTTTTGTATATTATCAGCCAATAGCGCCGCAAGTTTGTAGGGGTTACCAAACGGTTCGGTTGCCAGTAGATTCTTACAGTAGTTGCTGTCAAGGGTCACGCGCTTTTCTACAGGAGCAGAGTCTTCCGACGGTGGGTTCGAGCCGCCGCCACTCCCACTTTGAATATTCCCCGCAGAAGTATGCGGGGTTGTATTTGGAGCTTTGGGAAGTTGACCGTTCTGTTTTGAAGCTTGCTCTGGGGCCGGTACAGGACCTTTGGCGGGAACGTTGTTATTCGCTTGAATAGGCCCAGAGCCCACTAAAGCAGCGGCAGTAACTGCACCATCTTGCCCTGTTGAAGCTGGCGTAGAAATTTTGTCGTTCGCCGGAATAAACTCAGGACTCTCTGCAGCGTCTGGAGCGCGTTCGTCTTCCTGCTCTGCTGTTGGCATCTTGGAAAGTTGGCCATTCTGCTTTGAAGCTTGTTCCGGAGCCTGTGTGGGAACTTTGCCATTTGCCTGAGTAGGCCTGAAACTCTCTGAAGCATTTATAATGCGTTCACTATCTTGCTCCGCTGAGGTTGGGGACATCTTAGTAAGCTGGCCGTTCTGCTGCAAAGCTAGCCCTGGAGTTTGTGTAGAAACTTTAGGAGGCTTGCCTGGTCTTACAACAGGTTTTGCAATTTTAGCCCCCGCCAAACTGGGCCTCGTTACGGAAACTTTTTGCTTCGCAGACGCCCTAGAACTATGCAGCTCACATAACCTCGTACCGCGTGCCCCAGTACTTCCGGTACCCACAGCTTCAACACCATTAGTAGCTGCTAAAGACCACTTTGTAGGACTCACAGATGAACTGCGTGTAGCAGCACCCTGTGGCGACTGTGCCCTGTCCCTCAATGTACTCTCGATATCACCATTTGACAGGCATCGGCGTGCCATGGTGCGCGCATACACACCCTTGCCATTTTGCAGTGATCGATTTTGCGCAGGCTCAATAGCGTCACTTTTTAGCGGTTCTTTACGATACATACCATTTTAAGAAGTTTAGCAATTTACCTGTGAATCTTAACATTTCTTAAAATAATATGCACATTATTTAACTAATATTAAAGAGTTATACCAACACCAGCGCAGATATTCTTAATACTTTAATTAAAAATCCTTAATAACTTAAAATAT
>NZ_AFMS01000119.1 GCF_000215485.1 Anaplasma marginale str. Florida | reverse complement strand
CCTTACCGCTTAAATCAAAAAACGGACCTGTCGGGCATTTTAATAACTTCCTTCAGCTCCCCCGCGATAAATGCCTTGGGAAGCTTGGCTATGTCCTCATCCTCGCCACTGTCACCGAGAGCAGGAACACAAACAGCCTGCACAAACGCCAAAATAGCCACAAAAACCAAGGGTCGGCAGACCACCGATAGGAAGCTCCTACCCATCCGCAAACGCCTCATCCCAGGTACCCTCCGTTGCAGCGCGCGAATACTCCGTAACCCGATTCTCGAAAAAGTTAGTATGCTCAACCCCATTAAGAATCTCATCAAGCCACGGCAAAGGATTCACGTTATCACCATATATGGGCTCCAGATCAAGTTGCTTGAGCCTTCTGTTTGCTATGTAGCGTATGTACCGCTTAACCTCAGCCGCAGAAAGCCCTTCAACATCCCCCAAAGCGAAGGCGAGGTCGATGAATTCATCTTCCAGCGAAACGATAACCCGGCAGGCACCGTAAAGCTCTTCACGCAAATTCTCATCCCATATCTCCTGGTTTTCGTGAATGAAGGTGTTAAACAGCCTAATGATAGACTCAGTGTGCAGCGTCTCATCCCTGGCGGACCAGGCTATAATCTGCCCCATCCCCTTCATCTTACCAAAACGCTGGAAATTCAGCAAAATCGCAAACGAGGCGAAAAGCTGCAGACCCTCAGTGAAGGCGCCAAACACAGCCAAGGTTTTCGCTACATGCCTCTTGTCACCCTTC
>NZ_AFMS01000120.1 GCF_000215485.1 Anaplasma marginale str. Florida | reverse complement strand
TGGACGACCAAACCTGATCGTTATCTAACCCCTTAGACTCCAGCAGCCTCTGTAGAAACTTGTTTCGTACCACAAAGGACCCAGTGAGAGTCTTATGAGTGAACACGTTCGCCGCATACGGCTCTATTCCCGGTGAAGTACTACCGGAAATTATGGATATGGAGGCAGTCGGCGCAATGGAGAGCTTATGCACAAACCGCTCCATCTTGTTGGCATCTATCGCATCAGGGCATGGCCCCTTCTCCAGCGCAAGCTTGTGAGAAACCTCATCCGCCTGGCGCTTTATATGCTCAAAAATTTTCTTGTTCCACACCGCAGCGGCAAGAGATTCAAAAGGTACCATTTTGCTCTGCAAGAACGAGTGGAACCCCATAACGCCTACCCCGATACTGCGCTCCCTCATCGCAGCATACTTTGCGCGCTCAATATCCGGGGGAGCCTTGTTGATAAAGTCTGTGAGTACGTTGTCTAGGAACCGCATCACATCCTCTATAAACATGGGCTCCGTGCTCCACATGTCGTAGTACTCAAGGTTCAAGGATGCGAGACAGCAGATTGCGGTCCTGGATTTTCCTAGGTGGTCTTCCCCCGTAGCGAGGGTTATCTCAGTACACAAATTGGACATCTTCACTTCCAGCCCGAGCTCTTTGTATATGTCCGGCTTGTGCTTGTTAACCGTGTCTACAAATACGAGGTATGGTTCCCCTGTTTCAACCCGAGTGGTCAAAATTTTTATCCACAGATCCCTAGCTCTGACAGTGGATATAACGCATTTATCCTTGGGGCTCACCAAATCCCAGGGTTTGTCTTGCTCAACTGCTTGCATAAACTCATCAGTAAGCAAAACTCCGTGGTGGATGTTCAGCGCCTTCCTGTTGGGATCACCGCCCGTGGGCTTTCTGATATCTAGAAATTCCTCAATCTCTGGGTGGCCGACAGGCAAATACACAGCAGAGCTGCCCCTACGCAAAGAGCCCTGACTTATGGCCAAGGTCAGCGCATTTTGCACGACTATAAACGGAATTATGCCCGAAGTTTTACCACTACTTCTAACCTTTTCTCCAATGGAGCGGAGATTCCCCCAATAACTTCCGATACCCCCACCACGGGACGCAAGCCACACGTTTTCATTCCACAGGTTCAATATGCCGACTAGGCTATCTTCGGTTTCGTTTAAGAAGCACGAAATCGGCAAACCTCTGGTAGTTCCCCCATTACTTAGTATTGGAGTAGCAGGCATGAACCACAACTTGCTCATGTAGTCATAGAGCCGCTGGGCGTGCTCGTCATTATCTGAATAATACTGGGAGACGCGCACAAACAGCTGCTGATAGTCTTCGTTATCTAGTAAATACCTATCAGACAGCACAGCCTTGCTAAAGTTAGTAAGGTTGTTGTCCCTGGTACGGTCGACAATAATCGGTGACACCTTGTCATACCTCCTACATTCACTAACATACAAACACGAAAAGCGGTACGCATCCCGCCTTTGAACACATACAGTACCTATACAGACAATTCAGTACTATATACAGCACTCACACAACAAAAGGGACAAAGATCCCCGCCATCGGTAACCAATAGTTAAAGAAACTCCGACGGGGCCAACCCCAACCTTAGAAATACCTATACCGCACCCGGCCGGTAAGTGACTCCCACGGGAGTCGAACCCGCGTTACCACCGTGAAAGGGTGGGGTCCTAGACCACTAGACGAAGGAGTCACAGCAAACCCATATATAATAATCAGCACCGTTACAGTCAAACAAAATTCCTACGGCGGTACAACCTACTAGCCGCACTAAAAACTTGCGCAAGTGCCGCAACCTACACCCATGAACAGACCCGCAAAACACAAACCCCGCACCAAAAAACTACCAACCACGCACACCTAGAAAGGTGTATACCAAACGCCGTCAAAGTACCACAAGTTGTATAAAAACGAAAATGTAAAATTCGAGCTTTTTTGAAATGCGCACGTAAGTAAAAACCTGGGACATGTAAGCAAACTCTTGTATACTGAGGGGGAGTTTGATTACACCACCTATGCACCATAGCTACAGTGACATACAGCAAAAGGTAGAGGATTTTGCGTCTTTGGTGCAAAAGGAGCTCGCTCAAGTTGTGCATGAGAAGGCTGAGTGCCCGTCGGCAGCATTGCACGAGGCTTTGGGCTATGTCATATCGAATCCAGGGAAGTGCATACGCTCATTTTTGGCAAGTACATCGGCGCAAGTTTTTGGCGTGAGCACGGAAAGAACGTTGCGGTTGAGCGCCGCCATTGAGGTTGTGCATGCCTACTCCTTGGTGCATGATGACCTGCCCTCTATGGATAACTCCCCTATCAGGCGTGGAAAGGAAAGCTGCCACATAAAATTCGGAGAGGCGGTCGCAGTTTTAACTGGCAACGCTTTACTTACACTCACCTTTGAGTTATTGTCGACCATGAATGAGGGTTGTGCTGTAAGGTGTGAAATCATAGAGCTGCTGTCCAAAGCGTGTGGCCGTTGCGGCATGATAGCCGGGCAGATGCTGGACATGGAGGCACACTCTTCAACGTCGTTTGAGGGAGTTAGGAGGATACACGAGTTGAAGACCGCTAGGTTGTTCTCTGCCGCTTGCGAGGCCGGCGCGGTTTTGGGTGGGGCATCCGCTGAAGAAAGGGCAGCGCTGGCAAAGTATGGGGCTGCGTTGGGTTGCGCGTTTCAAGCAAAGGATGACCTAAGCGATGCTTGGGAGGACGGTGAGCGCTGCTATGGAAGCATGGCACATATTCTCGGGATGGATGAAACGCAGGGCTACGTTGATGGCCTGCTGCGCAAGTGTGAAGAACACCTAAGAAAGCTGCCTGGTAACGTAGATACGCTCGGCGGTCTCGTTGTGTTTGTTGAAAACTTAAGCGTATGAAGGTCATAGTATATCGCCTACTGTGCGTAATCGCGGTTTTCGCCGTTCTTGGGCTGCTGCTGAGGGCAGTGTCCACTAGCATTGTCTCCGGTATCACTGAGCGCATGGATAAGAAGCCTTACAAGGTTTCCGTGGTTGATAATGACAGCCCTGCATATAAGATCGGGGCCCTGATATTACGGCCAATAATAGAAGCAAGAATTGACCGATACATAAGCAAGCAAGGGCTGGCAGAATACTTGCGCGACGCGGCATCTGCGGCACCTCTTGCAGGGAATTTTCGCCTGATTGACATAGAAGAGGGTGAGGGGCGTGAGGTGCTGTGTGGGCAGAAGGTCTCCGCCATGATTCTACGCTTCCCTATGGACGGTCAGGAGATTACGGATCCGCTGCAAGCAGCACGCAAGATCAGCGGTAGCACGAAACCCGTAAGTTTCAGGCTCGGAGCGCATGAAGTCAGGGAGGTGAACTACGCCTTGGCTGGCATGAGGCGGGGCGGCAGTAGGGTCGTGATAGTAACCCGTGATGAAGAAGGAAAATCTGACAGCTATTACATACAGCTCACATCTGTGGATGACACAGTGCCCGAGGCAAATGACATAAGAAACCTCATGTCCTTCGACAAGCGCGACACCGGCAATAAGGAAGCGGTGACCGAGGCACGGTGCGGCGACGCTGTTTCTGTTAAGTACACAGTGAAGGATGTGCGCGGGCAAGTGTTGGTTGCGGACCAGGTGGTTGACTTCATAATAGGCAATAGGAGCGTCCCGATTGTGTTAGAATTGGGAGTAGTTGGCCTAAGGTCGGACAGCCGCAGGTCTATAATAGTGCCACCGGAGCTCTTGTCTGGTTTCGATCGGGCCGTTGATAAGTATAGCGTCAAGATTATCGACGCACAGATTGAACATAAAAAGGCTCCCGTCCCGGCCTCCGGTGGAAAATAGCTGTGTGCTCGAACCGTGGTGGGGGTCTACTACCTCTTTGCCATGCCGCTGTTATGCACTGCCTCATGTATAGCACCATGCGGCTGCTGCTCGCATCCTCCCTCCATTCCTGAATGCAGAAGCCCGGAGTAGCGGGCATTTCCACATTTTAGCAGGTTTATTACCTCCTCCACTATTGCCGGTGCGCTCAGATATCCATGTCTATACAGCCCGTTTATCCTGACAACACCATCTTCAACTATAATTCTTGGACAGTTGTCCGAAAATGCAGGTCTACATGCAGACATCATACCAAGCACCCTGGCCTCTGCAAAACCTCTGTGGACCGAGTATGCGGCCGATAGCAGTTCAAGCACGGATCTAACCGATACCTCTGAGAAGTCACAGCTTTCTATTTCCGTAGCACCAACTATCAACTTACCTTCAGATCTGGGTACCATGTACACGTTGTATCTGGGGTGCACCATACGGATTGGGCGGCCGATCGCAACCTCAGGAGCGTGAAGTAGCATACTTTCGCCTCTAACCCCCCTCAGACCGGAAATTGCGCTCTTAGCTCCAATGCCCCTGCAATCAAAAACCATATCAAAAACGTGCCGCTGGCAGCCCACCACCAACGTTTGAGACACTACTTCATCCACGTGCGTGTTGCAAAGCCATTTTATCCCTAGACGAA
The DNA here is from genome assembly GCF_000215485.1 of Anaplasma marginale str. Florida. Lineage (GTDB taxonomy): Bacteria > Pseudomonadota > Alphaproteobacteria > Rickettsiales > Anaplasmataceae > Anaplasma > Anaplasma marginale. The sequence continues at coordinate 1,050 of NZ_AFMS01000120.1, read as the reverse complement.
TTAATTCAGCCTCCAGGCGCGAAAAAAGCCGCATGCTGTCTATGCATCCCTCTCCTTGAATGTACACTCCGTGGCGGACAGATAGCCCGCTTTCGAGCGTGTGAATTTCATCGGAAATACAGAGATTGCCAAAAAGGGCAGTGAATTTTCGCCTGATGATGGCGCACATCCTCTCCAGTTCGTGCAGGTCGCTTGTATGGGCTACAATTACACTCCCTAACATTTTTAGGCATTCGCTCGCGCCCGCGGAATGGAGAATTTCTGGCCATAATTCCAAGGATCTATGGCCCAATTCTACAACCAAATTCCCGGCTGTTTCCGCTTCGGAATACAGGGAAAGCATGCCCCCCGCAACAAATCCGCAGCTGCGTTTGCCTATTGCGTCATCCCGATCAAAAAGCGAGACCCGCCACCCATTTTGCAGTAACGCCAGGGCCAGTAGTCTGCCGACGAGCCCAGCCCCCGCTATTCCCGCAGTTTTTACCATATCACCATTCTCAAACTAAGGCCTAATACACCCAAGAAACGCGACAGACTGTGCTCGGAGCAAGGCGCAGCACGGACCGGCAGCTGCTCTGCACCTCAGCAGGCAGTGCCTCACAACCTGAACGGCAAGTTACTACTATCCGGAATGCAACTCGCCGCCATCGTAAACATCATAGCGCGCAGTGTAATCCCTGAATTTCCCTTTTTCAGGCTCGAAAAAAAGCCTAATATTGCCAATGGGCCCGTTTCTTTGTTTTGAAACAAGTACATCAGCAACATTGCTAATTGCATTCATCTTCATCTGCCACTCTGCGTGCTTAGCAGTTCCCTCGGCAGGCTGCTTTCTTAATTCGTAGTACTCCTCCCGGTACAAAAACATGACCACATCTGCGTCCTGCTCTATGCTTCCAGAATCACGCAAGTCGGATAGCTGGGGCTTCTTATCGTCACGCTGCTCAACAAGCCTAGAGAGCTGAGAAAGCGCTACTAGTGGGACATTTAGCTCCTTTGCTATGGCTTTCAGGCCCTGAGTAACCTCAGAAACTTCCTGCACCCTATTTTCTC
>NZ_AFMS01000121.1 GCF_000215485.1 Anaplasma marginale str. Florida | reverse complement strand
ACGACTCATAAACAGGAAGGACTGGGTCTTTTGTAACGCGCATCTCGTTGTGCACAAGCATGTGTATGCTTATTGTCTGCAACAAGGCTGCTATGTCGGCTCATACACATATTTCAATCTACGCAATAGGCATTATCGGGTTTTTCTGTACCGTTTTTATTTTGGAATTGCTTTTAGAGCTTGTACGACGGCCAAAAAACAATATACTTGCAGCGTGACAGTCTGGTGTGTCTATGGCCAATCTCAAAGCTCTTGCGCTAAGGATAAGGAGTGTTAGGTCTATACAAAAGACAACCAGGGTCATGCAGATGATTTCCGCTTCCAAGTTCCGCATAGCTAGGGAAGGCCTTGTCTGCGCTCGCGACTATTGCAGTGCCATAGCCAAGGAGGATAGCGAGCATCGATACCTAGCGGAGGCCGGCGGGGCGTCTGGAGTTCTACTGGTGGTGTTTTCGTCTGATAAAGGGCTGTGTGGAGGCTTTAACCACTCGGTTGCTAAGTTTCTGCGCGAATATGTTTCATCCATGGCCTCCTCCAGCGGTGGGGAGAGGCTAAGCTTTCTGTTTGTGGGAAAAAAGGCGCACGAGTTGGTTGGCTGCGCGAATGTACAGGCTTTTGGTGAAGTTGTGGGGGTCATACCTCAACCAAGAGGTATTGGCTTTCTGAATTTTAAAAGTATGCTTTATAGCCTGGGTGTGGATTTTTCCGCCTACAGCCGGGTGGTTGCGCTTTACAGTAGATTTTACAGTTCCGCGCGGCAGGAGCCGACCGCTGAAGATGTTTTGATAGTTGATAGTGCGAAAGAAAGCACTGAAGGCCGTGAAGCCAGCACGGAAGAGGTCATGTGCAATTATGATCCCAACTCTTCGTCTGTGCGCAAGAAGTTATACATAAACAGCTTCATAGGCAAGCTATACCTCGCAATGTGCGAGAGCTTGGTTTGTGAGCATTGCTCCCGTATGGTTGCCATGGAATCTGCTAACTCTAACACGAAAAGTATGTTGAATCGCCTACTGTTAGACTATAACCGTTCAAGACAAGCCTCAATTACCACTGACTTGATAGAGATAGTCAGTGGATGTGAAGCTTTGGGCTAGCCTGCCATGCATAAGGATTTAGCCCGCAAGCCTTCCGATAAAGACGCCAAAGAGGCGATTGAAGTTCTGATACGATGGATTGATGATTCTCCTGACAGGGAAGGTCTGTCCCTAGCGGCGGGTAGGGTTTTGAATGCCTATAAGGAGTCTTTTCAGGGATATGCGCTCGAATCATCGCATGACTTTCGCAATTCTGTATTTGCTAACGAAGGCTACTCCGATATGATACTGCTACGGGGGGTGAACTTTTCTTCTACGTGTGAGCATCATATGTCTCCGATGGCTGGGGTAGTGAATATTTCATACATTCCCAAGGCCACTGTAATTGGGGTTGGTACTGTAGTTAGGGTGGTAGACATATTTGCCAAGCGTTTGCAGGTGCAAGAGCGTATGACCGTCCAAATCGCGCAATTTTTGAGTGAACTCCTAAAGCCTGCGGGTGTCGCGGTGCTGATTGAGGCAAAGCACTGGTGTGCAAAATACTTGGGAGGAGAGGCTGTTAGTGATCTCAAATTGCAGACTAGCTGCATGTTAGGTGAATTTCAGAACAATCAGAATGTGCGCAGCGAGTTTTTCTGTAGAATAGGGTATAAATTTTCTTAGGAGCATGCTTTGAATACCCGAGAGATTACCGATGAAGTCATCAAAGTTGTCCGGTCTAGAGGTGTGGCGTGGGAGATAATAGTCTGCGCAGGTGAGTCCACAGCTGTTTCTCAGCGTTTGCTCAAACACGAAGAAACTACGTACTCTAAAGATTGCAAGATAGGCTTACGAGTCATAATTGACGGTAAGCGGTGTTCCTGTGTTTCCTTTAATGACCCAAGTAAAATTTCTGAACTAGTGGATGCTGCAATTGCAATAGCGTCATCCATGCCTGAAGATCCATACATTTCTATCAGCGATGTAAGCGGCGAGTATCGCGAAGATATAAGCAGTATGCTGTTGTTTGATGACTCAATAGTTGAGGTCTCAAGGATTTGCGAAATACTCAACATTATGGAAGATGCAGCGCTTTCTTATGATGGTAAGATAGTAAATTCCGAAGGTGCATCTTTTTCTCGCTCGAACAGTGAAATGGTGCTTGCCACTTCCAACGGGTTTATGGGCTCGTACAAACGGTCTTGTTTTTCTACTTCTGTATCTGTCGTATCCTCCGATGGCGGGAAGATGGAAGTGGATTATAGCTTTTCTGTAAAGAATCGCTTTGCTGACCTGGAAAAGCCGGAAATTTTGGGTAAAGACGCAGCTGCCAGGGCGTTCAGAAGGCTTAATGCACGTGAGATGAAAACCTGCAAGGTTCCCGTATTGTTTGAAAACCGGGTAGCGTCCGCCTTTTTAAAAAGTTTTGCTGCGGCGATTAACGGCAGCGCAGTAGCTGATAAAACGTCATTTCTTGTTGATAGCATTGGTGGCAATATTTTTCGCGGCGATATTGATATTGTCGATGATCCTCTAATGCCCGGTGGGCTCTCCACAAGGCCATTCGATGGGGAAGGGGTTGGCAGTCGTAGGAATAACGTGGTTGAAGGTGGGGTCCTAAAAAGTTGGCTGCTAGACATGCGTACTGCAAAACAACTCGGATTGCATACTACAGGTAGCGCAATAAGATGCAGTAATGCCTCGGT
>NZ_AFMS01000122.1 GCF_000215485.1 Anaplasma marginale str. Florida | reverse complement strand
GGTGGCCCCAGCAGGCAGCAAGCGCGGACGGCCGAGAAAAGGCAGCCTAGTTAAGCCTCACAATATCGTACGGGCTATCGAGCGAAAAGGTAGGCACATCTACGTAGAACACCTGCGCCTTGTCTTCATCCACAAATTGATACCACCCGTTCATAACCCCGGACGGCGTACTGAGGCATGTGCCACTAGTGTACTCGAAAAACCCCCCGGGCTTTAGCACAGGCTGACGGCCCACAACACCAGATCCGCTTACCTCGTTCACCATGCCTTTAGAATCTATTATTTTCCAGCTACGCTTCAGCAGCTGTACCGTAGAATTGCTGACATTTTTGATCTTGACGCTGTAAAGCCATATGTAGCAATTCTCGTGCGGCATCGAATGCTCTTCGAGATAACTCGGTGTTACCTCAACTTCTATCAGACCAGTCGCACCACCACATCTAGGCGTCGTCATAGCGCAGCACCACCCCACAACTTCGAAAAACAAACGCGTGGTCCACCAGACCCTAATTGAAGTATCTCCTCCCAGCCGTATAATTATAGTTGCTTTTTGTTTCTACATCAATCGCTATCACATGCCAAAATCATATGTCCACACTGGTACCGTCATTGGCATCATGGGCGGAGGACAACTCGGTAAGATGACGTCCCTAGCCGCATCACAAATGGGTTACAGAACCCACGTATTTGCAGAACACCATGGTGACCCAGCAGTCTTCGTTACCAACACCTCTACCATTGCAAGTTTTAGTGATGGCAGCAAACTGTCGGATTTTGCATCTACAATTAACCTCGCAGTAATAGAATTTGAAAACATACCTGCCAGTGCAGTGGACACCGTTGCAGCAAAAGCCCCCGTATACCCGGGCAGAGCTGCACTGCATATTGCGCAAAACAGGATACGAGAAAAGCAGCACATATGTAATCTTGGCATCCCGGTAGCGGATTTTGCGGTAGTAAACAGCCACGCAGAACTTCTAGGTAGCATTGACGACATTGGCTACCCATGCCTACTCAAGACCGCAGAGCTAGGATACGATGGCAGGGGGCAGTACACGCTAAAAAGCAGCAGCGATATCGCCGGGGCGTCATCCCTGGATTGGAGCCGCAGCTATATTTTGGAAAAGTTTGTCGATATTCACGAAGAGATCTCCCTGATCATTGCTGTGGCAGCGGACGGATCACACGAGCTGTTTCCAATTGCCCAAAACTATCACGTTGACGGCATTTTGGATAGATCAATCGTCCCCGCACAAGTCAAGCGTTCCGTGCATGAGCAGGCGGCAGAGATGGCCATCACCATAGCAACTTCGCTTGGCATTGTGGGAATTTTAGCTGTTGAGTTTTTTATTACAACAGACGGATCATTGTTGGTAAATGAGATAGCGCCACGCCCGCATAATTCCGGCCATTGGAGCATGGATGCGTGCAATGTTAGCCAATTTGAGCAGCTAGTGCGCGCGGCGTGTGGCTTGCCGCTTCGGAAAGTGCAGTTGCTTGCGCCTTGCGTCACAAAAAACGTTTTTGGTGACACGGCCACAGTCTACCAAACACACTCACATTCGAATAGTAGCGTACACATATATGGCAAGTTAGAGCCTAGGCAGCGCAGAAAGATGGGGCATGTGAATATTCTCGATTATTAGGCAAGTGCCTATCGTATATTGTGGTTGGCCCCACGGCTACCCAACACAAGGGCCGGGTTGTCACCAACACTTGCGGTGGGGCTGCAAAATTACGCGATGGTTCAGCCCTGTGTGACAATGCAGTTCGCTTTAATCAACACAGTGCAGTTTTATGATGCCAGAGTCTGGCGGATCTGCAGGCAATTCATACGGCAGGCTGCTACTGTAGAGAACTTCAAGCCTGCTATTGCCCGAGTTATATGCTGTACTCATTCTGTAGGGGGTAGGATGAGCGCTGCCACGTCTCTCAGCCGGCAATATGATGCAGTCACTGCTCTCATGGCTTGTCAGATCAGTTAGATCCACGGGGCCTACACACAGCTTCAGTAGGGTTTGCAACCGCATAGAACTGGAGTTATGTCTTATATTGAATATTGCAGTCAGTGTGTCCTGCGGGGCAAGGTTTTTGATCAAGTGCACAGCCTTTTCGCTCACACCCATCTCGTACAGCTCGGCTCTCAAAAACTGACAGCCCTTGAAAATTCCACTTTTTGCGTACTGGTATTTCGGTGTGTTGTGTATCTCTCTTTGGCCACTTGGTCCGGTGTACGAATCGCTTGCGGCATGTATTTTAGCTTTCTTTGATGCCAATATGCACAGGCCTTGTTCGTACGGATCACCAACTTCTATGGTTTGCGCATCTAACGCTGTTTTGTGTTTATGTAGGGGGGCTGAATACCGCATAGGCACTTTGTCCAAATCTGGGCAGAATCTCTCTACGTTACCCACAATACCCATCCTTTTTATATCGTCTTTCGGTAGATATAAAATTCCTTGCGGGCCTGGAATTAGCGCATCCAACAATTCCTGCCTCTCCTGTAGTGGTATGTCAGGAAACCCAGCGCACCCTTCGCTGACCAAACTTCTTTCACCAGCCCCCAAGTCAACCGTAGTTTTTCCCACAAGCAGGTCTAGTACTTCACGCCCTTCTGCGTACCTGCCAGCCAGCCGTGCATAATCCGCAATGCTGACACGTCCCTGTTCGGTTCTGATCATGGCACGATATTGAGCCATGTGTAGCGCACACTCCGTGCAGTATGTAATTACTGAATATACTCCACCACCATAGGTGCCAAATTTAAACCCAATATCCCTATAAACCCCCGCGCTGGGAGCAAACTGTTGGTTAATCACCAGGCACCTGAGGTTGCTCTTATCACCCGACAGGTATAAGAGCTCAGGTTTAGAGCCATCCCCGCACAACATATGCCCAGCTCGCACCACTTTAACCTTCATGGGGTCAGATACAACTTTCTTCGGACACTTGGCATATTGCTCAAACATGTAATCATCTGACACAACCGGGATTATAGCCGACAACGCGGCAGGAAAGGTCATTGTTTGGCCTACCCGTAACTCAAAAACACACTTCTTCTCGTTGCGACACCCGGGAAACTTCACCCCGATTGCATTGCGTTTGTTGCGCACCCTGTAAACTGTGGGCTTGGGTAAAAAAGGTGTGGGCACGCACTCTGTGTATACATTCGCGCCTCCTTCCTTGTACGTACCGCATATCACGTCTTCGCGCATTTTTTTCTCAACATCAATGACGTAGGTGCTACCCAGCAGAGTCACTGTAAACTCTTTTTTGGTCTCCCCAGCTTCCAGGTTCAGGTATAAATTACGCCCAACAGAAGGGGACGTACCTTTATTCTCATCGGTGTAGCTTACAACCCGAATACCTGGACGAAAATAGTTCTGGTTGGCGAACGATACCGGAACAAACTTCACACTTTTCCTCCCAGGCAAAAAGTCACAAAAGCCTGGAGCATCTGCAGGTATCAAGGGCCTACAGGCGGAATGCTTACACTTAATGTTGCCATGCATGGCGTACATGCTATTGTGACAATATTCCGAGACACAGGCACATAGGTCTCCGCTTTCTTCATCAAAATATACTGACCCACAGTACTCAATAGCGTTCGGCAGGACGGGAGGCATAGCCCTCGTAGTAATCGCTGTGTAATAGTCCCTCATTGTCTGTATGTCGCGGCTACGGTACCCAGGTATTCTGACGCTCGCTCCCGGACCGGCAGAAACGCACTGGCGCATATGGCAAAAGTGCACGCTTGGGTTAAAAAACTGCTCCCTTGAATTATCCGCCCCAGCCTTGCTCTTGGCAATATGGGGATTGGTAAAGTTTATGAGCCTGGGTCCCGCTGCATACACACACGGGCTTACCACACAGGATAGTACAAAACCCAGAATAGACACGCATACGGCTTTTGCTGCACGATGGTACATAGACGGCGCGTTACCAAAAGCCGCATGTCTTAATGCGGAAGGGTTAAGAAATCCATACTACAGACAATGATGTTACGGAGCCGCGCTATCATTTCCGAGCGCTAATCATACAAGCGCTAAAGGAAATTCCGGCATGCACCGCGCAAAGGCCTCATTTATATATGCTCCGGAACAACCCCACAAAAAGTTGAGCAGTGAGTTGTATAGTCTTACTCCACGTGCCAGTTTTATGCACACAGCCCTGCTCCACACACGCGATCCACTGCACATGCACAGCCTACTGCACGCACCACCTCACACGCACAGTCTACTCCACGCACCAGCCCTACTCCACACACGCCATCCACCTCACACACCAGTCCTGCTCCACACGTCATTCACTCCACTCCAACCCACTACAAACGGCACTGCTCTCGGCCACTGGAAACTACCGGAGAAACGGGGAAAGTCCCACTTACGCGCGCAGTCCAACCCACCCCACACGCAATCCACTCCCCCCCCCAACCAACTGGGAGGCCTGGCTCTCGCCTTGTGGAAGTCTTTACGTTTGATTACAATGACGAGTTGGTTAAGTTGGAGTCTATCACGCTTGCGCGATTCTAGTTAGGAAGAATGACGAGTCTCAGTACAAAGCATGCACATCATATTGCAGTGGCAAACACTGCCCATGCTGTGTCTGGAGTGCTCATAAGTATGGGTATATTGCTAGCATCCCTCAGCATTCTTGCGGTTTTTCTTGCGGTGCTCATGTATTTCAGTGCAGCTGCAAGGATATTTTCGCTTTCTGCCACCAATGCCGCCACTGTTTGCGCCGCAGTAGCGTTGTTATCAGCGTGCATCGTATTTTGCTCGGTAAGAGATTTAGTCAAATCTTGCAAGCAAGTTAAACAAGCGGGGAAGGAAGAATCACCAGCAGTCCAGCCATTACAGCCTATTCTCACTTCTGTGACTCCCCACTCTGAAGCGGCAGCCAACACACGTAGACAGCAACGTATACGTGGGAGTAAGCACGGGGATGTCATAGCAGAAATTGCCAATAGCGTCGCATCTCTCGCCATGATCGCCACTTTCACCGCTCTTGCCACTGTTGTTGTGGTCGCCATTGCCAGAATCTTCAATTCCTCAGTTGCCTTTATTGGGGCCTACGTTTATAGCACTGACGCTTTTGGTACAGCAAAAGTCGCCATAGTTGCCGCAGCAGCCGCTGTAATTTCTGCGGTAGTCACAGCTTTATTTGCAGCAATAGCCGCTAGAGCCGCAAACCGCAGTACAATGCCGGCAATACCACCGGAAGATAAGACGGCAACCGATAAAGCAGTCACACAGGTAAAACACGCAAACCTCGCTATCAAAATTTCCGGCATAACCGCAATAGCAGCAACTTCAACCGCGGCAGTGGCTGCACTAATAGTGCCCTTTGCTGCTAAGGCCAGCGAAGCATTTGCCATTTCTTGGGGCATGACCACAGCTGCCAGAACCGCAGCAGCTACAACACACACCACTGGCATCATAGGCACCGTCAGTACCGCTGCGTACCTACCACATGCGCTCATAGCACTATCTGTTGCATGCTCGTTATGCCTGCTGATACATATTGCGGTGGATATCTATTTGGCGCGGATACCCTCCTCCCAGCCTCGTGGCAAGCAACGTATTTCCCACCAGGTGGCAGACCGAGCACGCAGCACTTTTTCAAAGGGCAACTCCCTACAGCCCAAGAGCGCACCCGCTAGTCCGCATGATGACCCTACCCGCGGTCACAGCGATTTTAAGCATAACAACCCTGCTGATAGAAACATGACCAGCAGGCCATGCACTCCACCTACAGCTGCAGATCCAAAACACACAACACTCGTAGCAGCCATCAGTGCTGTGATGATTTGCAGTGCAGCCTTTCTCATGCGGAATTATGCAATGCTGGGTGCCGTTGCTCCACCTGCAGCACTACTACTTTATGGTGTGATAGCCTGGGTGCGTAAGATGAGTTGTCATGAGGTACAGGAAGAAGTTTTAAGTAGCAAGATTGACAGTCCCACAGCTGCTATGCTGCCACACGTGTATGATGTTGCGTTGCAGACTGGCAAAAGGTGAATTCTGTTGGTGCGGTACGCAAAGCAACTTGCAGCAAAGCACAAGAAGTTCCAACCAGCATTTGCGGCCCTGCAGTTGCGATGCAGTCATACACGCATAGCATTGCAGCATTGTGTGCAGAGCAGCAAAAGGTGAATTCTGTGGTGTAGGGCGGTGTAAAACTGTTGCAATATTAACCATAGCGTGGTACGCTGCGGCCCAGTGCTCTCGCTGAAAGTGCAATCCTCATTTATGTAATGCAGGCTGTTGCTTCGGCAGCGTGTTGCGCTTACGTCAGTGAATTTAGCTAAACATTATAAGGGGTAGCAACAGTGTGGGAAGATATTTGCACAATGTTTCGGTATAGCCCTGTCCCTTGGGTTGCTATTCCCGTAGAGCTCACACTTGTGCTCTCAACCTTAGCTATTCTTCCGTATGGCTGTGCACAGGAATATACTCGTTGGCGTAGCAAATCACCAAAGCGTCCTAGAAGCAAGTTTGATAAGTTTGCTCGGTGGCTTCCTATTCCCGTTGTAAGTGTTCCACTCTGGTTCTGCGCTACCGTATTCACAATTCCCATTGCCAGTTATGGTTGCTGCTTTGGTGTCGAGGAAGTACATCAAGAGCGTAGAGTAGAGCTGTCACCTGACATTTGGATGCCTGATCATGGTGGGCAGCAGGCAGTGTGCGTCATAACAATGGATGGCAATGAGATAATAGGGGTTAAGGGCCTTGACGATAGTACCGTAACTATTAAGGGCCCCACCAGGCATAATCAGCACAGCTACTTAGTTATAGAGGGCACACTGAATCTGGAAGCATCTTGGAACACTAGTCAGCAGTTACAACAGCAGGTTGGGATAGACATCTCTACAGACGGAAAGGTAAATGTGGCATCTGGATCGGTACAGAAGTGTGGAGCTAAGGGAGAAAAACTTAACTTTGACGGATGCGGGATCAAACTGGGAAACACTCCCCTAGAACAAGCTCTGCGTTCAGGCTATTGGAAACTGCCGGAGCAACGGGGGAAGTCCCAGTCCATACCCTCCACGGAACATGTACCTGGCAGTTCCGTAACTGTGCATAAGGGATATACCATTACTTGGGACCCTGGTAGTGGTAAACAGAAAACATCGTGTGTCATCACAACAGATGGAGATGATATACAGTTTTCTAATCCCTCCGGTGGCAGGACCGTAAGTGTATCTGGTCCAACAGGTAATGATCGCAGCTACCTTGTCGTGGTTGGTGCACTAAACATGGTAGTATCTTGGAGTACTAGTCAGCGGTTACAACAGCGGGTTGGGATAGACGTCACAGATGACGGAAGGGTGGCAGTAGCATCTGAATCCGTACAGAAGTGTGGAGCCAAGGGAGAAAAACTTAACTTTGACGGGTGCCGGACCAAATTGGGAGACGTTCCACTACAAACGGCACTGCGTCTCGGCTACTGGAAACGACCAGCAGCAGGGTTGCAACCGCGGGACAGTGGGCTGTATAGTCCACTCCAACCCACCCCACACCCGCAATCCACTGCACAGTCTACTTCACGCACCACCTCACACGCACAGTCTGCTCCACGCACCAGTCCCACTTTATACACACAGTCTACTTCACGCACGCAATCCACTGCACAGTCTACTTTATACACACAGCCTACTTCACACACGTCATCCACTCTTCTCCCCCCCCCCAACCAACTGGGGGGCCTGGCTCTCGCCTTGTGGAAGTCTTTACGTTTGATCACAATGACAAGTTGGTTAAGTTGGAAAGTTTTGAGTTGGGTTCTAGGCAACTATAGAGGCAGCAGGCTAGTATCGCTGCCCCGCCTCTACTTCTTTGGCTGGCTATGCACACCCCGTTTATACTTCCTATCCAGCTTGTCTATTCTATCCCAAAAATGTCCCCCTGAAGCGTGGCGATTATTTGTGTAGCCCTGCTCGAAGTGTGCGCACCGCTTATCGTCACAGCCGTACATTTCCCGCACCTTGTACTGCCTAGCGAGGAAGTATTCGTAGTCTGCCTCGCTATTAAACACTTCCTCGTACTCACGCAGGCCTCCCATACAACTATAGTGACCGCCACCTATGGTCCACCAAGCATACCATGGACAGTACAGGTATTTCTTCTTCGCCGGCCATTGCGGCTCGGGCTCAGGCGCAGGTTCGGGTTTAGGCGCAGCAGGCTTAGGTTGCTCAACCTTCAGCTCCCTCACCGTAGACTCAGCCGCTTTACTCTTGGGCGTCGTAGTAGGCCGCCGTGCTGTCGCCCTAGATCCAGCCCCCCCGCCAGAAGTCTTGTCTGTCTCAACAGCGGAACCGGACTCACCAGGTCGTGCTTCCCCTGTTGTTCCACCCGGTGCTAACGCCCTCTCAGGCCTCATTTTATCCGCAAACCCGAGCTCTTGTGGCCCTACGGTATCCCACTGCTCACAGGTAATCATAACGGCACCACTTTCCCCCAAGCCGGGCGCATTATCGCCCCAACATCCCCCCATGCCTGGAACAAAGACGTCATTCTCGCGCCACTTGGAGTACCTGAGCCTTCTCTTGCACAGGCTTCTAGGTAAGCTGCGTCCTTCAAAATACTCTTTCACCTTCAGTATACGTTCTTTCTCCCGCGTGAGTGGGAAATTCATTTCTAGTGGAAATTTCGTGAACATTGCACGTCCTTCCAGCAGCAATCTGGCGGCCCTATCATCCCCTGCTAGCACGTCTCCAATGATGGTGCGATAGCTGACCATTAAATCTTTAATCGCTTTTACATTGAGCACTCCGGGATGTGTGCTACCTCCACCCACGGCCCGCATGATTTCATGGCACTGTTCCGTGTTTTGCGTATTACTTTGAGTTTGAGCGCCGTTTTGGTTGCCAGTGGAATTTTTCTTCTTAGTGCAGAATTTCACCACCGTATCACCACCGGCGCCTGTACCGCCACCGTAGCTCCCTTGGACTTCAGTTCTAACATATCCAACCGGGGGTTGCTTGTCGCTTTCCGCCTTTTTAGGCGTCTGAGATTCGCCGCCTTCTCCGATGTCAACCTTAATCGAAAACTCCAGGTCGCTGATCCTGGTGGACCCTTTTTGCTTGTTGTAATGAGCAAACACGTCGCAGTCATAGTTGTTTTTCTGATCGGGATTACGCAGTATTCCCACAACGTACTGTCCCGGCCTTCCAGATCTATGCATGCCCATCTCGGTAATTGCGGCGGCTTCGCCTCCTCCCCACGCCTCAATTTTGTAGAATTGGCACCATTTACCGTTCTGAGTCGGTGCAGTGCCAGCTGCCCGGTCTCCGTTGGAAGCCTCAAACTTCAGCACCACGTATTCTTTATTAACCGTTTGCGTGTGCCCGTTTGTAATTTTATACTCAGGCTCGTACCAGGACCTGGCGAAATTATCTATACACAACCCGCGGTCATAAACACTCAGAGGCCGCAGCTTTACAGTCGCCCCCTCTTTTTCAATGTTATCACCGGTAGAAACCCCAGCCGGGAAGTGATAACCCGCGCTCCCGCCAACACGCCCACCGAGCGACACTGGGCGGTAGTCGTCCATGCTTACATACTCGTACGTACAACCTTCAACCTTGCGCCCTGGGGCGTAGTACTGCGTACTGGGGTCAACACACCCAGCAAGACTGCCTGGCTCGGTGCTGAACCTGCCTGATTCGTAATAGTATACTGTGTTGGAGTCAGCGCGCGCGCAAGGGTCGCCGTTGTTTTTCCTCCACTGGACGCCCCACCGGACAACTTTTGCGGAACCACAAAGCGCCCATCTTTTACCACAATATTGTCCAAAACGGGCTGGCTCAGGAGCTGCAAATTTATAGAGTACTTGTCGTCACACAAAACCCTCCTTGCGCCGTCATCCTCGCCTGCCAGCACGTAGCGCCTCAACATTTTGGGCTGTTTCTTAAGCCACGTACGGGATATACCCCCATCGATGGTGCTCGTAACTTCGTAATCAGATATCTCAGTCCCAGACCCTATTCCCGTAATACACATAACCTTGGGTTTGCCAGTCTTCACTACGTAATACTCGCATTTATGGTCATAGCTACTATCACCCACCTTACCGCAGGCACCCCCAAGTTCACGATTCTTATCTACCGCAACCCCAACGAACTCCACCTTGTTCGCGTTACCCCCATAATCTTTGGCTATCTCCGTAATCTTTTGCTGCATAAAATCCAAGGAAGAATACCCCCAAAACGCCCCTACAGGGTGCTTATAGTAGCTAGTTTCGGTATTCCATTTTTGTTGGCCATTAGTCCCGCTGCGCGAAAGTTGAAAAACACTTGGCACACTGCCATTCTTGAACTCCTTGGTGGGATCGGCAACATTCGCGCACATGTCCCTGCCACCGAACTTTACACATTCTCTGAGCTCACGCTCACACACGTCAGAATCGGAAGACCTTGTCCTTTTGTCCAAATTGCTGGTTATGTGCTTCTTATACCATTCGGAAGACTGTTCCTCAATCCACTCTTCATGTATTGCCCATGGACCCCCTGTCTCATCAACTGCTATCCACTTGTCGCCGCTTGTGCTTTTTTTGAGGTGTTGCACAAACGCCCTGCCTGATTCGCCTTTGCGACCACTGCTCAGACTAAGGCGCATTACTGTATCTTTGCCTCTGATGAATTGCACTCGATACTTATCAGATTCATCGCTACTAATCAGATACTCAGTTCTGCTGGCAGCGCTGTTTTTGCAGTAGTCTTTTATGTACTTGTTGTAGTACCACTGCCCAACAGACTTTGTGAGACTATAAATCTGGTAGATTCTGGGCGGCTCCATAGGTGGGATTGGCAGACACTCTTCAAAAAGCTCGGTACTCATCTCCGGGTCGGTACCATAGTACCTCGCACACACAGTATCCTGCTCTCTTCTTGCCTTCAAATAGTGTTTGGTTTCGTTATCGGAGAAGGAGTAACTTTTTTCCTGCTCAGAAATAGCCCACTCTTGGCTTTCCTTATCATCCTTCCAACCCTTGGTATGCCATATGTACTCCTCCCTTTTCTGGCCGATAATACCTTCAAAGTCTCCGCGTTTGCCTGGGTTGATTATATGCTTCCTGACTTTGCGGTGAAGTACCTTGCTGCTCGCCCTGTCTTGCTCCCAACTTTCGACTATTGCCACAAATCCTGGCACCCAAAAACTCTGTTTGGAAAATTCCAGCGGGACAAACCTGACCTTGGCAGATCTTTTGCGGCCAGGCAGCACATTACAGAACGGCCCAGCATCGCGCAGGAGCGGCTTATCGAAGCATCCCAACGGTTGCATACAACTTTTGTTCCAGCCACCGGGATCCCAGGGGAGGCTGCACGCGAGCGCTTTGCACGCACATATCTTTCCCGGTCCGGCTGGGTCTTGCACGCCATACACCATTACGTAGGTGGGAAATATATACCTGCAGTCGCCCTCATACATACGCACGCAAGTGCCGCAGGCCGGCCATGCCGCACAAACTTTCAACCTGGCAGTCAACAGCGGCGTCATTGAGCCTACGCCTGACACCTCTGCAGCAAGAGCAACACCCTGGATGCCTAGTCTACAGCTATTAACTGGGACATTGTCAAACGCGCGCGCATCATCAGGGTTTGCTTTCTCTACAGTGAGGCCGTCGCTGGCCCTTACTATACAAGGCACAACAGATAGGAGAAGTGCTACGGCCGCGGTAGCGAAAACCGGGCGCCACCTATCCCTAAACGACATCCACCAACCCACCAGAACACGTGCCCACACGGTAACTCAGCAACGCTAAAATTTGCTTAATTCCCATACAACCGAGACGTGAAGGTAATGGTTATGTACTTAACCTGAGATTGATTAGTGTCGTAGTCGCTACAGATCTGTAGCTTGTGGTAGATATTAGGCTTGGATGTACAGCATGCCCTTCATCTTCCCCAGTGGGGAGTTACCCCTACTTGGTCTTCTTCGTGCTGTTACCATCCCCTCTTGTTTGTGTAGTTATCCCTGTAATGCACACACGACTTATCGTCGCAACCACTCATGCGTCTTACCCTCACCCAAGAATTGCTATATGCTTCAAATGCCTTCACATTATCAAACTTTTCAGTGTACGTTCTTATGCCTCCAGTGCAGGAGTACGCGTCCTCCCATGAGCTAGTCTGGAACCTAGCCCACCACGGACAGTACTTGTATGTTACCAGTATCTTGCCATCGTGTTCCTTGCAACTGCCCGCTGGTAGGTCGCCACACTTATCAGGAATCTTGGGTACAGGTACGGGCGCAGCAGCCGGCTGAACCACGGGCCTTGTTGCCGTGGTAGCGGCGGGTTTAGCGGCAGCTGGTGGTGTAGTCGGAGGGTTATGCCCGTTGGTATCGGGCTTTTTCGTTTCATTGCCGGAAAATGTAGGAGCTCTTGTGTCATCCCACAACTCACAGGTAATCATCGCGGCTCCGCTCTCACCCAACCCCGGCTCTTTACCTTTTTCATTGTGCCAGCAGCCTCCCATGCCCGGAATAAAGAAATCACCAAAGTCGCGATAGATGTGATACATGTCTTTCCACGTACATAACTCCCTGGGCAAGCTTCTACCCCGAAAATGCTCCGCAATCAAATCCAGCCACTTTCTTGTATTACCTTCCTGGTCATACAGCGGAAAGTTCATTTCCAGCGGGAATTTCGTAAACATCGCGCGCCCTTCCAGCAGCAATTTAGTGGCTCCATCGTCGTCTGCCAGCACATCTCCAGTGATAGTCCGATAGCTCACCACCAGATTCTTAATGGCGCTCTCATCTAGAGTTCCGGCACGTTTACTGCCGCCCCCCACTGCTGTCATGATTGTGTAACACCGCTTACCATTACTATTACTGTTAGCGTTTTGACCACTTGACGCGCTTGTACAATTGCCACTTGCACAGACACAAAACTTCACTATGGTGTCGCCGCCCACTCCAAGGTCATGATTCTCTCCTGTTGTGGGGTTCTTTTTGTTCTTGCCGCTTTTCCCTCCTTCCCCAACCTCAACCTCAATGGAGAGCTCCAAGTCCTTGACATTCCTACTACCCTTGTTCTCCGAAAAAGCTTGGCACCCTTCATCCGTGCAGTTAGGGTTGCGCAGTACCACCATGGAATATTGTCCGGGCCTTCCAGATCTGCGCTCACCCATCGCAGTCGTCGCAGCAGCCTCACCGCCCCCCCATGCTTCAATACGGTAGAAATTGCATCCCCTCGGCTGGTTTTTGTCTTCGGCTTTGAATTTAAGCATGACGTAGTCCTTGGTAACAGTCGGATTATCCGTATTCTCCACCTCGTACTGCGTTCCACTGCTGAAAATGTATCGCGGCTCGTACCAATGTCTGGGAAATTTGTCGATACATAATCCGCGGTCATACGGGTTTAGAGGCCTCAATTCGAGGTCGGTGGTTAACTTCTTCGGAACTTCGTTGCTGGATGTTGTCTGCACCGCATTGTTAGTCTGCGCAGTGCTTGACTGAACCGCCACGTTTGCCTGCGCTTGCCCAGCGGCAGGCACCGGGGTAGTGCCAGTCGCGGGAACGTTGTGCTCGGATGTGATTCCACTAAATGTAAGGGGGCGGTAATCATCCATGCTCACATATTCATATGCACAACCCTTCACTTCCTTGCCGGGACCATAGTATTGCGTAACCGGGTGGCTACATCTAGAGAGAACACCGGGGTCAGAGGTAAATCCGCCAGATTCGTAATAGTATACTATCTTGGCATCGGGACTAGAACACGGGTCACTGCCACCCTTGACAAAGCTGCGTTCGAGAAATTCCTTCGGGAATATGTACTGTCCATCTTGCACCGTCGTTTTGTCCAGAATATCCTGGCTCAATGAACCAAGAACGATAGAATATTTATCATCGCATGCCACTCTTCTAGTGTCATTTCCCACGTCCACCAGGACATAGCGCCGCAAAACCTTCGGCTGCTTCCTGAGCCAAGTGCGTGCCACACCTTCATCACTCTTGCTTCGGATTTCATATTCGGAGACATCAGACCCCACACCGGACACGCACAGAACATTGGCTGGTGCATTCTCAGCGGGTTTATACCAGCAGACTTCGCTCTTGCCCTCTATATCTTCAACATTGGCACAATATCGCCGCATTTCTCGCAATGCCGGATCTGCAGTAACCCCCAAAAACTTTGCGCTGCTTTCCCCCCTGCGCTGCTGCTCTTCCTGCTTTTCCTGCCCACTCGCAAATTGCTCGGTTGCATAACCCACGAACATGTCTCGTGGCTTGTCATAATGTGTACCGCTCCAGTCTTCGGAACGTTCCTTCTCATCGTGGCACGTTGTTGTTCCGTTAAATCTCACGCATTGTTTGTATGCGAAGACACAGCTGCGGCCAAATGCATTCTTTACCATGCGCTTAATGTTCCTTTCCGCCTGACTCTGCTCGGAACTTATTTCTCGTCTTGTTAGCTTTTGCTCCTTCCGTATTATACGCTTCCTGCCCTTATATAAACCGAGAATACAGGTTGGCACACTTTCGGGGGTATTGGCGTTGCACCTTTTGTCGCAGTCATCAAACTTCTCTTCGCCAGCAAAGCAGTTGCAGGTCCCCTGACGCTTATCTACAGCAATAGCCATACAGTCTGGCCACTTCCCGTATCCACCCCAGTAAAAATCAACTCTGTACTCTCCTGTATTCCCTTCCTTCTGCAGCATGTCGTGATTTTTCGCGATTGAAACTGCCATGGGACACGTATATGTCCACTCACGAAACTCACCCCCAAAAAGCTTGCTTCTATTCGGTATTTTATAATGGCCCGTGTAAGGCTTATTACTGTTATCCACTTTGAAAGCCTGGTATACCAGTGGGGGCTCCATTGTTGGAATTGGGACACATCCGCCGGAAATTGCGGATTCCCTATTCTGATCTGCGCCGTAGTATTCCACACAAACAGTATCGTCGCACCCCTGTGTGCCTTGAGGTGGTGTGTCTTCCCGTTATCAGAAAAGCTGTAGTCCTTTGGTTCCCCATTTATCTTCTCACCCACGGTGTGCCATGTGCGTTTTTGCTTCTCTTCCTCTGTGGTGGACGCATTTGCCGTCGTAGGTTGGCCGCTTGGTGCCGCAGGTTGGCTGTCTGGTGTGGACACATCACTCATTGCAATTGCTGCGGCTTGGGTACCTGGACTGCTAGCAGTTGTAGTCGCCACACCCTGACTGCTATTGGAAGCATTACTGGATGCAGTTTCAGGCTGCTTCCCGCCCGGGTGGATTACGTGCTTACTCACTTTCTTGGTCATGACACCGTTTTTATGTTCCCAGCTCTCGACTATTGCGACAAATCCTGGAATCCAATAGCTCTGTTTGGAAAATTCCAGCGGAACAAACCTGACGGTTGTGGGCCGGTGGTGTCTGGGCAGTACATTACAGAATGGCCCCGCCTCCGTGGCAACTGCCTTGTCATAGCATGCCAGGTGCTGGTAGCAGTTTTTGCTCCACTCTGTGGAATCCCAGGGCAGGTAGCATGACTTCGCCTTACATGCACAAATCTGTTCTGCACCTTTGGTATCGTCGTGTGCGCTGTATACCATAACAAAGGATGGATAAACGTGCCTGCAGTCGCCCTCATACATGCGCACGCAAGTGCCGCAGGCCGGCCATGCCGCACAAACATTTATGCCCGCACCAGCAGGTACCGCATTATTCGTGCCACTGCTTCGGACCCTACCTACCGGTTTGACAGTCTGTTTTGTGAGCCAGCACGCACCACCAAGGGGGCCGCTCTGTTCGCCCTCACCCCCCATACCAGGCTCTCCCCCAAGTCCGGGACCTGGTCCTGAACCGGGTGGGCCTTCAGGACCTGGAGCGGAAGTTGTTGCGGGGCTCGAAGCGGGAGAGGCGGATCCTGCGGCGGTGGATGAATCGGAGGTGGATGCAGAGCTCGGAGCGGGAGAGGCGGGTGTAGGGGCGGCGGTTTCGGCGGGTGCTTTAGAGGCGGCTGCTGCAGCAGAACCCTGAACCATAACTGCGTTTGGCAAGCACAACAAGAGAAGCGCCAGGATAATGATGACATGGCGCCACCTATCCCTAAACAACATCCACCAACCCACCAGAACACGTGCCCACACGGTAACTCAGCAACGCTAAAATTTGCTTAATTCCCATACAACCGAGACGTGAAGGTAATGGTTATGTACCTAACTTGAGATTGATTAGTGTCGTAGTCGCTACAGATCTGTAGCTTGTAGTAGATATCAGGCTTGGATGTACAGCATGCCCTTCATCTTCCCAGCATCCTGAGCCGGGTTACCTAACTTTGGGAGAAGTGTCACACTTTGTACTGCACCTGATATTGGGTGCTTAGTCTATGCGTTGTAGAGCATTGGGGAGTGTTGTTCAGGCCCCTGCACCCAAGGCATTATCCACGTGGACGCGCACCTGTATCTGTAATGCACGCATGACTCATGATACTACCCTTACTTTGCTCTTCAGCAATTCCCTAACAGTGTGATAAAAATTCACCATCGGAATGTAGGGTACGCCCATCCCCGCAAACTTCATCGCACGTGTGAGTGACGAGCGATCATAGATTACTAGCTCATCTAGCAGAGGATGTGATACACCACCTTCCGGAGGGTGAAGTTGCGCTTCGAGGTATAATTCTTCAATGCTCTTTTTTTGACGCTTGACAAACTCCGATATGGTGGAGCCCCTGGGACCTTTCAGCAGCTCGTAGACTTGGCCCCGCATGTGGAATGGTAGCATCATGTTCTCGATTAAAGAAAGTTTCCCAAGATAGAGATCTCCGTACATCATCAGCAGATTCAGAGACCTCGAATCCTGCGCAAACTTCTCCATGTGAGCTTCAATCCCTTCTATCCATGCATCAGCTTCAGCAAGTGTGGCAAAGGTTTTTACATCCCCTTTCAGTATGGGCAGTAGATGATCTAACAAAAATGAGAGCACAAGTGTCCCCTCCGCAGCATTTACGAACTTCACGTCTCGCATTGCTATAAAAACCAGACTCGCTCCGTCTCCGTAGGGATACCCAGCGCGCGTTGCAATATCATCAATTGCACTATATGTCTCCATCCAGTCATACTCCTGCTGCAGCGCATCTGCACCCTTGTTCTCCTCACGCAGCGCAGAGGATCTCTTATACAGCATATTTTGTACTTGGTTGTAGAGAGATAGACCAGGTGGTTCAAAGTATATGTAATTGTCGCAATCCTCAGCTTCTGCTTTTGCGCGCTCTCTATACACCCTCTTGTGCTCCGCACTGCTGTCAAATGCTCGGTTTAGAACATCTGCGGCTTTGCCCGAGTACCAGCTCCACAGCCTATCAAAAGCTTGCACCCTGTCCCAGGAGCTAAGCAGCGTGACAAGATCTTTCACAACATTGCGGAATTCCTGATTAGCAACCTTCAAAAAGGCAGGATGGGAAATCATGCGGACCCCGCAACATGTACCCTTAGATTCAAACTGCGACTCAGTCTCTGGACATGGCCCACTTTCAGTAGACAGCGCTTGTAGCTGGTTGAGCACTTTCACAAATTCCTGATCAGTCACATTTTTATAATTCCCCTGGCCAAGTAAGTCAGACATGGCTCCTTCCACAACCTTGCGGATATCCCCGTCGTACGGCGTGTTCTCACCATGAAGCTCGAGGCATTTTTCTAAGTACCGATACGTGTGCGTGTGCAGCATTTGCTTGGTAAAGGCGTGCGAACTGTCAAAATCTGGTATGCTTTCTCTGGCAATTGCAACGCCCTCCATAATAAGTAAAATGTTGTTCAGCCCCCAGGCAAGGCACCGTGATTTACCAGCAGCATTTTTGGCGAAAGTGCCAGAAGCCATTCGCTTTGTGGCATCTAGGTCCTTATACCTTCCCCAAATTTTGGTACGCTTCAGCATAGCTTCAAGCGTGTTCGCGAACATCTTATATTCTCCCTCGGTTTTCTTCGCGCTGTGTTTTACAAAACTCGCGTCCAAGATACCTTTTAGGGCTTCAAACACCTTGTTCCTGACATAACGATTGACGTAATCCGCATCTTTCAAAAACCTTGCCAGTGCGGCGTGCCGCCCCTCTTTCGAAAGCGCACGTGCAACTTCTTCGGGAAACAAGTCCGATGTAGGAATGCGCTCCAGCATTTGGTTCCAACTTGAACGAAAACTCCTGAGTTTGCGCAAGTCAGGGGCTCTCTCCGACTGGGAAACATACGCCACGTATTCTAGCAGTGAGAAAAGATGTTGATTGGTTTCAACTCTGAGTACAATGTACGCCCTTCGGAAAAACACATCAAAAATCAGCTCTGCATCGCGTATGCCGTACTCTTGGGCTGCCGTGCGTAGCGCATGCAGTACCCTACGTGCACTTAATCCGGTATTAACTGGGTCTACATGTGTTTCCAATGTTATCCGGCGCGTGCGCTCCCCATCATCTTCAACAATCCAGTAGTTACTGTCTACAGCCTTGCTCCGCACCAGATCTCTGAAATTGGTAATAAGCTCAGACTTTGCATCCTCATCGTATGCTCGCTTAGAACGGGTTTCGTCGTAACGCACATTTGCATATGCCTCGACTATCTTGCCCTCTTTGTTTAGCGCCTTCACTACAGGAGCTATGGAACTTTCTACCCAAGTCTCAATATCTTTCGCGTTGTCAAAAACCTTATCTTCAGCACTGATCACAGCAGCAACCGCTTCCAAGCCGGCAATAAATTCTTCGTGCCCCGATATGGCTCTGGGAAAGCTGCTTTTCGCGATCCTCCTGAACACCCCTTGACTTTTCACCCCATGTACTTCCGCATGGTTTTTCAGCTGCTCTAGAAGTTCTAGCACTCTGTCAAGAACGGTGGAGGTCGCCTTTACTGCCAGCTCCTTAAAGCCCTCAATGAAGGAATCTACGATGCTTTCGTGTCCTTTCGCATCTATATCCCCCCCAGCTTACTGATAACCCTCTCGTACGCCTTTGCCACTTCAACATCATCCGTCAGCGCCTTCTTGAGCGATGCAACCATTCCCCCGACCCAAGCATCTACTTCTTGCTCATTTTCAAATGCCAGACCTTGCTTGCTTCCAATATTTTTCACAGTGCTTTCAAGCCATTCAACAAAGTCAGGGGATTTTGCCACATCTTCGGCAAACTCTTTGCTCTCCAAAGCGGCGAGAATATAATCGGACTTCAGGCTTTGGCCACCGGTGTAGTCTTTCAAGCGCTTGAGCATTTCCAGCACTTCGCTGCTGTCAGCAATGATAGAAACCTTACTTTTTATCAGCTCCTCAAAACCCTGTGAAAACTCCTTTTTGCCTCCCGTGCTTGTTTTCTTCAATGCCTTCTGTGCCGTGACGTACGCATTGACAACTCTATAATCGCTGTCCAGAACGGAGCTCAGGGGAGCCAGGGTTTTGGTAATCCAAGCCTTAGCCTCCTTCCTGTTCTTTTTTGTCACATCATTGCCTTTCACTACTGTGGCCAGAGCATCTAATACCTGGGGCAATTTGGGCAACCCAGTCACTCCACGACAAAAAGGCATGCTGGCAACGTCAGCAAAGAAAGTGTTCGTTTCCTCATTTAACTTGCGATCTGCGGCATGTTTCTTGAACAGGTTCAAAAGCTCAAGCACCTCTTTGTTGCAAAAGCTTCCTTCCCACTCCTTCACTTTACCGGGATCACCAGACCATTTTTCGCAGGTAAGTTTGACCATGCCGTGCGCTCCACTTTGCACGGCTTTAATATCCGCTCTGGCACAGCCGCCGGCACCCATATACTTACCGGGCGCAAGTACCTTTACCGCAGCTTGCTTGTCAGAAGGTGAATTGCTAATGCATCCTACGGCATCCATGCCGGCCCGCCCCTCAGCAAAGTCAATACTCTGATACGGAACAAAGACTTCATCATTCCTGATCTCTGTGCGCCCCTCGGCAACTCTGTAGTGCACAAGTTTTTCGTACCCACCAGATGACGACATGCCCTTGCTAGGCTGCCCTCCGCCACTTGCCGTCAGTTTTAAACTGCACGTTTCTCCGCCAACATCGTCACACAATAAAGCAACGGTATTCCCGCCCGGGTTCCGGGTGTTACTGGCACCCTTGTTATCAAGCGAGGCAGCGCCCCCATGGCCAATACTAGTTATCAGGTATTTGCGCTCTTCTGGATTCACCTTGAGCACTCCCATGACGTACTCGCCGGGCCTACCAACCTTGGCGCCTCCACGCAATGAGCCGGACTCTCCACCTCCCCACATTTCTATCTTTATAAAATCGCACTGGGTGTTATTACGACTTATCTCAAGCAGGTGTTTGTTACTTTCCTCGACACTCAGTCCGGCAGCCAGGGGGGAGTTTCCCGAGTAGTATTTATACTCATACGCAGGGAAGTTACTTACACACAAACCCTGCATGTGTGAATTTAGGGGTGTAACTGCACTTGTGCTTAGCTCTTCAGACTCCTGTAAAAAGAAGGGCTGATGGTCATCTTCGCTTACGTACCTGGTTTTACAATGCCCACCTATTACTCCATCCCTGCTGGCACTGCTGCACATGGCTGGCGTGTCATGCGCAAATACTCTGTCATTGTCATAAAAATAAAGCATGTTGTCCTTGCACAGTACATCACCACTGGAACTACTTCCCTCAGGCGGTATCATGCGGAAAAAACGTCCCCGGCCCCTCATGCGATCAATGTCTTCCTGGCGCATTGTGGCAAGATCAAGCGATGCACTGTCAGCACACAGTAGGTTTCTCTTTGCTTTGGTATCTCGGCTGCGGCCTACAAGAACCTTAGGTAATTCACGAATCCAGTAGTATCTGCCATCTCTTTTGACGTAAAACTTTTTGGGGGAAAACTGCAAGTCCATCAGGCACGTTACATTGCCGCTAGGATCTTCATCATAAACCTGTCGGGGTTGCTTGCAGTCTTTGAGTTCAACACCGGGTTCATCACAAACGTATCTTAACGCAAAGTCGTAGCGGCCTATGTCAAACTTTGGCCTCGCTACGGCAAACCCTATCGTACTATCCCTGTCGCCCGGACCCATGGTCACATCGCAGTAGTCTGTGTCTTGACCATTCGCGCCTTTGCACGGGTTAAATTTTATCTGAACCTTGTCTCCAGGAATAGCGGTTATGGAAGGTCGTTGCAAGCTCGGCGCCGGAACGCAATCGACCACCTTGCCTGAATTGCTCGTGCGTTCTATGCAGATTTCCTCCCCGTTTCTGCTTAGCAAATATCCGAACGAGGATACATCTTCTCCTGAGTGCGGACTTTCAGCGGGGAATGAACAGCCACTAAGCTCGCCGAATGCTTTGCTGATCTCCCCCTTGCAGTCAATACTTTTCACTTTACTTGAACGTGTAGGTACATGCTTTCTACTGGCTCCAAGATACAGATCCTGCGCCTTGCTTGCCCCTCTATCTTCAGTAATAACACGGAGCCCGGGTGTAAAGTAGGACTGCCTACGGAACTCCATGGGCAAAACCTGAATGCGTGACTCTTTAGCAAACGCATTGCAAAACACAGGCAAGTCCGGGGTAATCGCAATTATGCTAACACAACCTTTCCAGGTGTTCATATATTCGCACCTATCGCGCACCCTGTCGTCTAGTGAGAGGTCCTCAAAATTTGTTAACTCGTCTTCCTGCTCCGTCCTTTTAATTTCCAGTTCCCGCGCCAAACCACTATCCAAAATGCTGGTCCACTTGGTACACGCACATATTTGCAGCTCATTATTCTCGTTGCGTTGCACGTATCCAACAACATATCCGAGCCGCCTGCGCATGTATTCCCATCTCTCCACCCGCACAACCTCGTAGTCTCCGTAGTGCCCAATACCGGGCGGCAGGAATATAACTGCAATCTCGGGTATGGCAAAAACACCTTCTGCGTCCCCATTGCGTGGAGCCTCAACAAACAAATCAGGTATAACGCCCCCTGCAGAATTACACATACACGGGACACAAAACGCCGCAATCGCGCAAAACATGTACACCAAGCGTGCTGCAAAAACCAGCAGTGAACGTCTTCTGGCACGCTTTCCTGAATTACATACAACCATACAGTTGAAAATATCTATGTACCCTTTTGTTTAGTATGTTTCAGTCAACCAAGACTAGTTCACATGAATAGCTTTAAATAAAGATTAAGATCAACTAAAAATAGCTATTTGTATCCTAATATTACACATCCTTCCCCGAAAGATATACTGGTATCTTGGTTATATCCAATGAGATCTTCCTATAACACGGAAACATACTCTGCAGATCGTATTTTCCGGGCATAGACAGCTTGCTGCATTTTCGGTAACACAAATTGGAATCCGATCACTGGACAATTGCACTACAGAATGGCCGGAAATTGGCCTACAGTACGGCGTATTAGCCTTAGATATGCCACGCTGCATAACACACGCGTCAACTTTGACGCCGCTGGGCATTTAATATCACAGCAAACTGGCCTCAGAAGACGTGCGCGGCACCATGGGCGGCATTGCCGCCGTATTTCCGCACCACGGAGCGGGGCCACCGCCGCATTGCGGACGGTTCACTCATCTTTGACGTAAGAACACTTACACTTGTCGGATTGCTCAGATCTATAGCACAAAGGCGGGATTACTGCGCGAGTTTATCGCACTTTGCATGAAATGCAGGTAGCCAATCCTTGCCCTTCTCTGCAATCGCTTCATACATGAGTTTTATTGTCGTTCTATTTGCAGATAGCACTCTCGTCTCTTTGTCTCGCAGCTTCAGCGCCAAAACTACCGATGAACTGCCTTGCTTGATGAAGAAATGCCCCTCATGATGGGGGATCTGCAACATGACATCCACTTCTTCTTTGGACAGGCCAAACACCCTAACCTGCTGCTGGCTGCCTATGATAACATTAGGCATGAAAATCCGCGTTTCGATGTGTTTGCTAGCATATCTTATAAGCTTACTTGTGGAGATAGCACGAATGTTTTCTGCTGCAAACACCACCACAACGTTTCGTGCGGTAAGCCTCTCCATCCACGCATCAAACTCGCTCTCATCCGGAAACACCACATCCATGACCCAGGCCTCATACATCACAAGAATGGTCGGCTCTCCGTTAAAGCGGTTTTCGAGTGAACGCAGGAGAAAATACAATATCGCACCCATACACTCCTGTTTGCCAGCAAGCATGCCAACGTTAATTACCACAAACTCCCCATCCAACTCTATTTCCGTCGTGTCTGATATTAGGCGCGAAAAAGCCCCCTGGGCCCCCCACCAAGCACGCGCTGACTCCCCTAACATTTCTATGCATTCCCGCACTTTGTCCGGCGTACGGGACTCCATGGGGATTGAGAATATCTTATCAACAACCTCTCTGGCAGCGAGTTTGATTGCCTCGCTGGGCGGCTCAAGCGTACCGGCCATTCTTTCCACAACCCCAACAGCTATCTCGCGATTAATCGGGGTATCGTGCACATTGAACGGATTGAAGAACTGGGTTACTTTGCCTTGCCTATCATCTATCCTGTTGTACTGCCCGTTAATTGCAGTAGCAAAAATAATGGATTTTCCGCTATAGTCGAACACCACAGACTTCACGCGCAACCTTCTGGACTCTGAAATTATGAAATTCATTATTAAGGTCATGTGTGAATCCTGCGGACCTAGGCAAAGCGTGTGCCCCTTATCCCCCGCGTGGAAGCTAAAGAAATACGGCAGGTTTTGGTTGGAAAAAAACAGCGTAATGGCCTCGTGCCATCGCCCTCCCTTAAGCGCACCCGAAGGAAAGTGGTGCGTCATAGCAAAAGTGCATGCGGCTTTCACCATTGCAAACCGCATCCCAAGAACGTAGCGGAAACTACCGGGCATGTTGGCCCAGAAGTCATCTTCCAGGGCCAAGTCAACCCTTACCACGATTGCACCCAACTCTGAAAACGCGGCAACCATTTTCTTTATGTCCTTCTTGAGGGATGGGACACTGTTTGAGATGACCATGCAGCTCACTTTCCGCTTACAACAATCACCAATTGAGCTTTCGTCGGTGGACATAACCTCTTCCAGACGTGCAATCTTTGCCAGTTCCGCGTCTCCGCTTATCTCCAACAGTTCGGTCTGCCTCCTGTACGCATCCTTGACCTGCACACTCGGCACGAATTGTATCACTTCTGTTATGACGAACTCGCACTCTTGCTGTAAACACATGTCAATCGCATCTAGAGATTCACCTGTGTATTCCTTGACGCCAAGAATTGCTCCGTATCTTGCCCCTTCTTGATCCGAAATCTTTAACGTGTTAAACCCAACAGCCAGACCACATCCTGCGGCAATGGTATGCGCGCTGTCACGGAATTCTAAGAATCGCTCACCACGTCTTAAGGTAACCAAATAGCTCAGAAACTCCAGTAATTCAGACCGCCATTTTCCGTCTTCGCAGCGGACTACCCCAAGCTTTCTAGCAGAAAAACATTGTAGTTCTGCCACCATGGCGGAAGTTACCCTGGATAACTGTTGCACTTTAGAGGCCAAAAAGCTCTTATGTCTCTTTTTGACTCGGCCGAACGTCAGCGCACTGATCATGCCATCCAGCTTCTCGCGCAGAGGCTGAGTCACCACAGCAATGTATACCTCATTAGCGTAAGTACGCCTTGAGCCTATAGAGTCCTCGTACAGGGAGTGCAAAGAATCAGAAAAGTCCCGCGTCTCGTGCCAATCAAGTTTAAATTTGCACTCTTCCCTAACAGTGTATAGCCAAAATGCAATGCTCGGATCCCGCACGTTCGATATAACAGTCCTTATAGCATCCCTGAGAGACCCCAAACCTGAACTGTCGGCATAGTCTTCTATCCGTATTATTTGTACCAGACCCCCACTTTTGTTCAGCAGCGTCTCTTCGTTGTAGTGGCAGGCGGGTGCTATGAACTCCACGTAGGAATCCGCCCCACCTGCTGCATAGGAGGAGCTGTGTACCTCCTCAACTGTAGCACTGCTCTTCTCTTCAGAGCCTTGATCCTCATCGCCCCTTTTCTTCAGGCGAAATTTGCGCACAAAACTATCTATGAAAGACACCGGTGAATACCCATAACCCTCTCACGCCACCAAGCATAATTCAGAGTACTACATTCATATGCTTAACATTCCGTGAACCAAAAATAGGCAAACCTGCCGATGTTCAGAAAGCCCGAACGTCCACAGACGGGGCTATATAGTCGTGCCAGCAAGCACTCTACAGTCAAAATCATCAGCACCCAATTCTGCAATGCCACCGGCAAATTTTGAAATCAACTTCCCTGCACCAAAGAATATGGCTGTAAATACAACTAGCATCACAATAGCAGGCCATGCCAGCCTACCGAAGACCGCCATGATGCTCGAGCCCAGTATAACTCCCGTCATTATAGGCAACCCCAACTTTTGCACGAACACCACAACGTTGCATATAACTTTTGATACCACTTCCCCATTCGCCGCATTTGCTGAACCCTGGGACATAGCGCGCACGCTTGAGGCTTCAGAGCTGAACGATAGTAACGTGAAGACAAACACAGATACTGTTGTCAAAAAGGCTTTCAACATTCTACTCCCTTAAAGACTTTACCTGTTACCTTATATAACAATCTGCGTAGCCTATCTACAGTTATGCTTAATGAATTTTCAATTTTGTTGCACGCCGCCGAAGCGCGACTTGCATGCGGATTTCAGAAAGTATACTAGCTGAAAGCCATGCTGTGCATTATAGTTTAACGGGACACAATGTGCCCCGTTAAGAGATGGACTGAACCTTGTTGTGAAGTCGGGTTGCCTTGCGGGTAAGCGCCAGCATTGTTGTGATGACAACCCCTTATGGGTTACTTGCAGTCAAAGTTATCGGCGTCTAGCTCGGTGATCCCCTTCGCAAATTTGCTTATGAGCTTACTTGCGCCAAAGAATATTGCAGTAAATACAACCAACATTGCTATGGCCGGCCATGCCAGCCTACCGAAAACCGCCATTACACTTGCGCCTAGAATAACACCGGTCATGATCGGTAACCCCAGCTTTTGCACAAAGAGGATGACA